>JALZGD010000046.1:3361-11870 GCA_030861205.1 Actinomycetota bacterium | reverse complement strand
ATGCGACAGCGTCTACGACCTCTGCGTTCACGACAAGGCCGGAGAACGCATCCTCGAAGGTCTCCTCAAGGCCGCCGAAGCCAGACTGCGCGAGGAGGGCATCTCCGGCGACATCTACCTGTTCAAGAACAACACCGACTCTGCCGGCAATTCGTACGGTAGCCACGAGAACTATCTCGTCTCGCGCTACGGAGAGTTCGGGCGACTCGCGGAGGTGATGATCCCGTTCTTCGTCACGCGTCAGATCTTCGCCGGCGCGGGCAAGGTTCTGCAGACCGCGCGAGGCGCCATGTTCTGCATCTCACAACGTGCGGAGCACATCTGGGAAGGCGTGTCCTCCGCGACCACGAGGTCGCGCCCGATCATCAACACACGAGACGAACCTCACGCAGATGCCGAGAAGTACCGTCGCCTACACGTCATCGTCGGCGACTCGAACATGAGCGAGTGGACGTCCTACCTGAAGGTCGGGACGACCGCACTGCTGCTTCGCATGGTCGAAGAAGGGGTGCAGATCCGCGATCTCACGCTGGAGAACCCGATCCGCGCTATACGCGAGATATCCCACGACACGACATGCCGCCGCAGGGTTCGCTTGGCGAACGGCCGCGAAGCCTCTGCTCTCGACATGCAGAAGGAATATCTTGACATAGCCTTGCGGTGGGTCGACCGTCGCGACGATCGCGTCTTGAAGGAGATCGCCGGGATGTGGGAGCACGCAATCACCAGCTTGGAGACCGACCCCAGCAAGCTCGATAGGCAAGTCGACTGGATCGCGAAGCGCAAGTTGATCGAGCAGTACCGCGAACGTCACAACCTTCCTCTGTCACACCCGCGCGTCGCGTTGATGGACCTCGCGTACCACGACGTGAACCGGAAGCGTGGTCTGTACTACGTACTCGAGAGGCGCGGCGCGGTCGAAAGGATGTGCGACGAGCAAGATATCGAGCGTGCCACCCAGGAGCCTCCATCCACCACGCGGGCGAAGCTGCGAGGAGACTTCATCCGAGCCGCCAAGAGGAAACGGCGCGACTTCACGGTCGACTGGGTGCACCTCAAGTTGAACGACCAAGCGCAGCGCACCGTCCTCTGCAAGGACCCCTTCCGGTCGACCGACGAGCGGGTGGCAAAGCTCATCGCGTCTCTTTGATGGCTGCTTTTCGCAGCGGCACGGTTGTCTCGATCGATCGCGCTTTGCCGGACCTGGTGAAGTTAACGGTCGAGGTAGACGGCACCCCCGTCTCGGCGAGCGCGTTCCCCTCTATGTGCGGCCCTCTCGCTCCCGGCGACGAGGTCGCCTTGAATGTCACGGGCCTCGAGCTCGGTCTCGGTACGGGAGGGGATGCGTTCGTGCTGTGGAACCTCTCTCGACCCGCCCCGCCAGACGACCTGCCCGGCCACATCGTGAAATTGCGTTACACGCCGTGGCAGCTTCCGGTGCGGTCGGTCGAAGCGCCGGAAAGCCCGTACCACGACGTCCTGAAGAACGCCTCGTCGATGGAGGGGACTCCCGTCGTCGCGTGCAGCCTGCACTCGCAGATCGCTGGGGTAGCCGCCGGCATCCGTGCGGCTCGGCCCGAAGCGCGGATCGGTTACGTGATGACGGATGGGGCCGCGTTGCCGATCGCATGGAGCGAACTCGTCAGAACGTTGCGGGATCGCGGCCTGATCGACGTTACGTGCACGTGCGGTCACGCGTTCGGTGGAGACCTCGAAGCAGTGAACGTATTCTCCGCCATGCTGGCGACAAGACTCGTCGGTGAGGCCGACGTCGTGATCGTTGCCATGGGGCCCGGCGTCGTAGGGACCGCGACGCCCATGGGATTTACCGGCATAGAGCAGGGGCAGGCGGTCGACGCAGCAACCGCCCTGGGAGGGCGGCCCGTCGGCTGCCTGCGTGTCTCGTTCCACGACGAACGCGATCGACATAGCGGAGTGAGCCATCACACGCTGACGGCGCTGCGTGTTGGGTGCCGGTCCCGATGCGAAATCGCACTGCCGTTGCTCGAAGAAGCACCGCGTCGGACGATCCGTAACCAGCTCGAGGCCGCAGGCATCACCGAAAGACATGCGGTTCTCGAGGTCGATGGGCGTCCGGGGGTCGAGCTGTTACGCGAGCTCGCGGTACAGGTAACGTCCATGGGTAAGTCGCTCGACGAGATCCCGGAGCTCTTCGAGGCCGCCGCCGCCGCCGGAGCCCTTGCAGCGTCCTATACGTAGTGACCCGTGTCACGACGCGGGCCGTCGGGGAGGTGCTACATGACGGTTCCCCCTCTCTGACTAAACCGGAGATGTTGCGAAATCAGCTTGTACCCTCGCCGCATGCGCAGGATCGAGCGCCTCGTGAACCTCATCGCGGCGTTGCTCGAGACGTCCCGCCCTCTGACGGCCGATGACATCCGGACGACGGTCGCGGGATACGACCAAACGGATCACGAAGCCTTCCGCCGAACATTCGAGCGCGACAAGGCATCGCTGCGCGAGATCGGCATCCCGCTAGAGGTCGTTGCAACCGATCCATTCGCCGATCGATCCGATGCCTACATCATTCCGAAGGCCCGTTACTACTTGCCACAGCTGGATCTAGAGGAGGACGAGCTCGCCGCGCTTCAGCTGGCCGCACAGTCCCTTCAAGGTAGCCGCGAGCAAACGGAAGCCGGCGTCCTGAAGCTGTCGATCATGTCGGAGGAGGATGCATTGCCCGGTCCGCGCGTGCTCTGGGGCTCGGATGTCGCGGCGGAACAGCCGGTCCTGATCTCGTTCTACGAAGCTCTTCTCGATCGGCGCCCCGTGACTTTCGATTACCGGTCGTCGGACGGCTCGACATCTACGCGCACGGTGTCCCTATATGGCCTCGTGCACCGCCGCGGTCACTGGTACGCGGTGGGAAAGGATCATCACAAGGACGACATAAGGACGTTCCGTGTGGAGCGCGTTCACGGCGAGCCCGAGCACGGCGACGATGGCTACGAGATCCCCGACGAATTCGACGCCTCTGCGTACGTCGGGACGCAATCGTGGGAGGCGGAAACGCCGGAAACGACCACGGCGGTCGTCCGCTTCTCGAAGTCGATGAGGTGGTGGGCCGAGCAGAACCTCACCGAGAACCCCTCGATCGACGGTCCCGAGGGCGCCCTCGACGTCCAGTTCAGCCTGGGCCGGCCCGACGCCCTCGTGTCGTGGGTGATCGAGTTCGCCGGAGACGTAACGATCGTTTCGCCGGCAGAGTTGCGTGACCGGCTCCTCGCGCGGATCGAGCCGTACGCGACGGCTAGGTAGAGGAGCGGTGGACAACGGTTCGTAGGGCCGAGTAGGGAAACGGCTTCAGCGGATCCTTCTTCTCGTTCCTTATGTGATCGCTCACCCGGGTGTCACCGTCGACGAGCTCGCGCGGAAGTTCGGTGTAAGGAAACGCGATCTGCTCGGCGACCTCAACCTCGTCTTCATGTGCGGGCTCCCGGGCTACGGACCCGGCGACCTGATCGACGTGACGTTCGACGACGACCGCGTCTATGTGCGCATGGCGGACTACTTCGCGGCCCCCTTGAAGCTCACTCCCGCGGAGGCCCTCTCGCTCTACGTCGGCGGCCGCGCTATCGCGGGCGTAGCCGGGACGACGCAGGGGGACGCCCTCGATCGAGCGCTTACCAAGCTGGGCCGCGCGCTGGGCGAGAGCGCGCCGCAGCGAGCCGGCGTGGATGTTGCCGCCTCGGGGGGGCCGTCTCAGCACATCGCGATCTTGACCCGGGCGCTCGACGAAAAGAAAGCAGTCGAGCTCGAGTACTTCTCGGCTTCGCGAGGAGCCTCGACGACGCGGACCGTCGAGCCATGGACTCTCTACAGCGCACTGGGGCGGTGGTACCTCGTCGGACTCGATCGGCTTTCCGACGAGGAGCGGATGTTCCGGGTCGACCGCATCCAGAGCGTCACGGTCACCGACCTCCCCGCCGAGCCTCCCGAAGACCTAGATCTAACGCGATACGAGCGCGCGTTCCGCGACTCGACCGACGCCCCCGTCATGACGTTGGAGATCTCTCCGGGCGCAGCAGGGTGGTTCTCCGATTACTACCCGACGCGTTCCGAAAAAGCGCTCGAGGACGGGTGGGTGCAGATCGAGCTCCCGTACTCGGGCACGCGCTGGGCTGCCGTGCTCCTTCTGGTCTTGGGCGCCGACGCACGCAACGCGTCGGACGAGGACGTGGTGAAAGAAGCGAGACGGATCGCGACGGCTCTCGCCCGCGCTCACGGTCAACCCGCTGCCTGATCCAGGCCCTTCAGAAGGTCCTTCGTCGACGTAAGCCGCGTGACCTCCGGGGGCACCGTCCGCTTCTGCAGCGAGAACGAGAACGTCGACCCCTTGCCCCACGTCGAATCCACCCAGATCCGGCCCCCGTGCACGCGCACGAGCTGAGCGCAGAGATAGAGACCCACGCCCGTACCACCGTGCTCTCGAGTGGATGTTGCGTCGAGTTGGCGGAACCTGTCGAAGATGTGGGGAACGTCCGTCGACACGATCCCGACGCCGCGATCGACCACGTCTACTCGCAGTGCGTCTTCCTCGCACGCCGCGCGGATCGTGACCTGAGCGGGAGCATCGGAGAACTTCAAGGCGTTGTCGAGGAGGTGGCGCACGACGAGCGCGACCTTGGCCTCGTCGCATGCCCACTTGAGGTCCCCGTCCGTCTCGATCGTGATCTCCCGGTGGGAGTAGCTCTCGAGAACCTCCTTACCGACGGATCTCAGTAGAGCCCCGACGTCGACGTTCTCGATCCGAAGCGACGCCTCGCGCGATTCGATTCGCGAAACGTACAGAAGGTCGTCGATCAGTTGCTCCAGGTGCTGGGCTTTCGCATCGATGATTCCGAGCGTTGCCAGTGCGTCGTCAGAGATAGTCCCGTCGACCTTCCGGAGGAGCGTCTTCGCGAATCCTTTGATGATCGTCAGCGGCGTTCTCAGCTCGTGGCCGATCATGGAAACGAAGTCGCTCTGGGTCTGGACGAACTCGCGTTCGGAAGTGATGTCGTCCATGACCAGGACGCGCCCTCGGGACCCCGGAACCTGCACTTCGTTCACGCGGACCTTGTAAGCGTGAGGAGGGTTCCCGATCGTGACCTCCCCCTGGATCTCGCCGTCGCCCATGAGCAACCGCTCGACCTCGGGAGTTCCGAGACCTCCATCGATATCCGTTCCGATCGCAAACACCGACGACACTCCGAACAACTGCTCGGCCGCAGGGTTGAGCGCGACGATGCGGTGACGACCGTCGACCAACACGATGGGGTTCGCAACCCCGGTCATGCTCGCGGCAAGCTCCGATTCCTTCCTTTGCACCTCACCGTGCAGCTCCGCCGCTCCGAGAGCAGTCACGCACTGCGGCACGTAGGTCTTCAACAGGTCGCGACGGTCGGTTGGCGCCGACTCGTCCACCGTGGCGACGAGGACGCCTTTGGTGCCCTTGGGCGTCCTCATCCCCGCGGCCGACCACGCTCGCCCCTCGATCTTGAAAGACTCGACGCTGGCGCGCTCGAGCGCCGCAACTACATCTTTGTGCCCGAGGAAATCTCCGATAGTGGCCTTGTCGATCCCGCGGAAGACCCCCCGGGCTACGTTTCCAGTCTCGGGATCGAATAGGCAGACGAAACCTGCCTGCGAACCCGCAAGCCTGACGCCGCCATCGAGGATCTCGTTGAGCAGGACTTCAGTGTCCAGGCGACCGACGAGACCGCGTCCCGCCTCGAGTAGCAGCATGAGGTCGGACGATCGTGCCTCGGCTTGCTCGTGCAGACGGGCGCGGTAGATGAGTGCGGCGGCTTGCTCGGCAAACATCTGCCCCAGCCTGAGGTCGTCATCCGTAAACGAATGCTGTCCCGTTGTCGCGAGGTTCAGCACGCCGATCGCGTTGCCTGCGACCATTAGGGGGAGCACCACGCTCGAACGGATGTGACGGGTCTTTGGGACGAAGTTCACGAAAACGCCGTCGTCAACGTCGCCGAGACGCAGCGGTTTACCCGTCAAAAGGACGCGGCCTGCGACACTTTCGCCGACGGGGAGCCGCGACCCAACCGGGACGTCGCGGGGGAGCCCACACGCCGCGACTATCGCAAGATGCGTTCCACCGTCCTCGACCAGCATGATCGAGCCCTCCGCAGCTCCGAGAAGGTCGACCGCGATCCTGACCATCGCTTGGATCGCTTCAGTCGAAGGTCTCGCGGATGCACCGATCTCGGAGACGCGCAACGTCGCGTCGAGGGCCGCAAGCCGCTTCTCGGCAGCTTCGGGGAGGGGCGCGTCGCGAGAGCCGCGCGAAAAGAAGGACATGGTTCTTAATCGGCGTCCGGGGGCCGCCGATTAAGGCTCCAGAACGGAAGTTCCCGGGCCGCTAAACCTCTCGGGAGCGAGGCCGATAACCCCTGCAGAAGCCCCGAAACGAAAGAACCGGCTATGACGACAATCAAAGCGAGCTGCCCCACCTGCGGAGAGGTCGATCTCACCGCAGAGGACATCGTCCTGCGCATAACGGCGATCCCAACCAACAATACGTATGGGTTCTCGTGCCCTTCCTGCGACCGCTTCGTGGAGAAGCCGGCAGACGAGCGCATCATCAGGCTGCTGCTCTCCGGCGGCGTCGTCCCCGTGGTCGTGAACGTTCCCGCAGAGATCCTCGAAGCACGTGAAGGCCCGCCCATCACGCACGACGACCTGCTGACCTTTCACGAGCTGCTCGAGTCGGACGACTGGTTCGCCGAGCTCACCAAGACTCCCCGTAGCTGACCCAGCGCAGCTTCCTTCGGTCCGTACACTGGGACCGTGCCTCAGATCGGTCCCCTCGAGCTGATCGTCGTAGCGCTCGTCGCGCTGATCGTCTTCGGTCCCGACAAGCTCCCCGAGATAGCGCGCACCGTCGGCCGGACGATCAATGAGCTACGGCGACAAGCTGCCGAGGTCCGAAGCGAGTTCACCCGGGGGCTCGACGACGATGCCGACGAAATCGACGTCTCCGAGCCCTCTTCGCCATCGCTCGCAGACGGGTCGGACAGCTCGAACGGTGCCGGGCCGAACGCTTGAGCGAATCGGCCAACCTGAGGAGACGGCGTCTCCGGTTCCGCAGGGAGAAGAAACGGCGGTCGCCTACCGGCACCATGCCGATGGTCGAGCATCTCCGAGAGCTCCGCACGAGACTGATCGTCTCGGTGGTGGCTTTCTTCGTGATCTCGGTCGTCCTCTTCTTTTTCTTCAGCCCTATCTTCACGTTCTTGCGGCGGCCGCTGTGCGGCCTCCCACAACATCTGCTCGGGCCTACGAAGTGCCACCTGATCGTGACCGGCATCCTCGAGCCCTTCCAGGTACGGCTGAAGGTGACGGCGTTGTTGGGGATAGCGGCGTCGTCGCCGGTATGGCTCTACGAGCTGTGGGCCTTCGTCGCGCCGGGGCTAACGTCCAAAGAGCGCAAGTACGCCATCCCGTTCGTTGCAACCTCGATCCTGCTGTTCGCGATCGGCTGCACGTTCGCCTACCTGACCCTTCCCGCGGCGCTGCGCTTCTTGATCGGGATCGGAGGGACGAGCCTTTCCCCGTTCCTCAAGGCCGATAGCTACTTCAACTTCGTCGGGCTCGTGATGCTTGCCTTCGGTGCGACCTTCGAGCTCCCGTTGCTGTTGCTGTTCCTGGGTCTCGCAAACATCGTCTCGGTTCAGCAGCTGAGGCAGCACCGGAAAGCCGCGATCGTCGGCATCTTCCTGCTGGCAGCGGTCGTCACGCCCAGCCAGGATCCGTACACGATGACCGCGATGGCCCTTCCGTTGTGGGGGATGTTCGAGGTAACCATCGCGATCCTCGCCTTGCTGACCCGTAGGCGAAAGGGTTCGATATAGTCCGCGCCTCGTGGCCATCAAGGGAAAGCGCAAGTCACAGCAGCGTGGCAGCCAGGCGCGGCGACGGCCCGCTCAGGCACCCAGACCCGCCGTCGGGACGCGCCGCCGGCCTCCGTGGTACCGCACAACCGCCGGCCAGGTCATTGCATCGCTTGTGTTCCTCGTCGTTGCGATCGCGGTCATCGCAGTCGTCGCGCACGTGCGCAGCTCGTCCAAGGAACGGAGCCAATCGCAGTCCCAACTCGAGACCTACACCGGCAAGATCCGCAGCGTTCTAGCCACGATCACGCCGGACGTGACCGCGATGACGGGAGCTCCGTCCAGCTCGGACGACGCCGCGGGGATCAAGGCGCTCGATAAGTCGACCGACGAGTGGGCGAAAACCTTCGAGGGCAGCATCAGCGAGATCGGCCAAGCCGCTCCGGCGGCGGGCGCCGCAGACGCTCAGCAGGTCTTCAGCGATGCGGTGCAGCTCTACAGCACGGTCGTGCAGACGTTGAAAGTCGTTCCTTCGGTCGGGGCGGACGAGCAAACGACTCTGCTCGGCCTCGCTCAGGCACAGCTCGCCCAAGCCACGCAGCTCTGGACGACCGGCGTCCAGCTGCTCGATCAAGCTCGCAGCGATGTCGGACTGGATG
>JALZGD010000046.1:2597-3351 GCA_030861205.1 Actinomycetota bacterium | reverse complement strand
AACCCCAGCAGCTCGCTGCCGGCTTCCCAGCAGACGATGAAGATCCAGACGGGGAATGGCTCTGGCAAGAAGCCGGGCAAGGGAGGTCACTGAGCTCACGGTCGCGAACCCCAGCGCGGCCGCGTTCGAGCACACCTACGGATTCGCGTTCGACGACTTCCAGCGCCGCGCATGTGCCGCCCTTTCGGACGGGTCGTCTGTCCTCGTAGCGGCACCGACCGGATCGGGAAAGACCGTCGTCGGCGAGTACGCCGCGTGGCTCGCGCTGCGTACCGGGGGCCGGGCGTTCTACACGACGCCGATCAAAGCGCTCTCGAACCAGAAGTTCGCGGACTTCAGCCGCGCGCACGGACCTTCGAACGTGGGCCTGCTGACGGGCGACAACTCGATCAACGCTCGTGCACCGATCGTCGTCATGACGACCGAGGTGTTGCGCAACATGATCTACGAGGACTCACCGGCGCTCGACCATTTGCGCTACGTCGTTCTGGACGAGGTGCACTACCTGCAGAACCGCTACCGCGGGGCCGTTTGGGAAGAGATCCTGATCCACCTGCCGGTGGACGTTCAGACGGTCTCGCTGTCGGCCACGGTGTCGAACGCCGAGGAATTCGCCGAGTGGTTGCAGACGCTACGAGGCCGAACCGAGGTCATCATCGAGGAGCGTCGACCGGTCGAGCTCCGGCATTGGTACTTCGCATCTGACGAGCTGCTCCCGATGTTCATCCAACGCCCGGACGGCGCCGTGCTACCG
>JALZGD010000046.1:1998-2587 GCA_030861205.1 Actinomycetota bacterium | reverse complement strand
CGAGCCCGGGACTTCGATCGGCGGCGGCAACCGCACCGTCCTGCGCGCGGTGAACGGCGTCATCCGCGCCGCAACGCGAGAGCACCACTCAGATCCGACGTCATCGACCGCTTGGACGGCGAGCGAATGCTTCCGGCGATCTACTTCATCTTCTCGCGGCGAGGGTGCGACGATGCCGTCCAGCAGTGCTTGCGCGACAACGTGCGTCTAACCACCTCGTCGGAGCGGGCGGAGATCACGGCACTCGTTGAAGAACGGACCGCGGATCTGTCGGTGGCCGACCTCGCCGTGCTCGGATACGACAGCTGGCTGAGCGGTCTGTTGGCTGGGATATCTGCCCACCACGCCGGGATGATCCCGCCCTTCAAGGAAGCGGTCGAAGACCTCTTCGCCCGGAGCCTGGTGAAGGTCGTGTTCGCCACGGAGACCCTGTCGCTCGGGATCAACATGCCGGCCCGGTCGGTCGTCCTCGAGAACCTGACGAAATTCACCGGCGAGAAACACGAGTTGATGACGCCGGGTGAGTTCACGCAGCTTTCGGGGCGCGCGGGTCGCCGGGGGATCGACGAACTGGGGCACTGCGTAGTGC
>JALZGD010000046.1:0-1988 GCA_030861205.1 Actinomycetota bacterium | reverse complement strand
GGACGAGCCGGACGACGCGGCATGGATGACGTCGGGTACGGCATCACGCTCTTCGACCCGTGGGTGTCCGTCGACAAGGTCGCGTCGCTCGCGACGCAGCGGTCGTACACGCTGCGTTCCTCGTTCCGGCCCTCCTACAACATGGCGGTCAACCTCGTAAACAACTACGACAGGTCGGAAGCCGAGCACCTGATCAACTCGTCCTTCGGACAGTTCCAAGCCGACCGCGACGTCGTCAAGCTCGAGCAGACGCGCGAACGCAACGAGGCTTACCTCGCGACGTATCGCGAGAAGATGACGTGCGAGAAGGGCGACATCCTCGAGTACCGGGATCTGCTCGATCGCTTGAAAAAGCTCGAGGGTTCGCAAGGGCGTGGAGCGCGCCGTTCCCGCGTTGCCGACGCCGTCTCTCGGCTCGAGCGAGGCGACGTCATCGAGATAGCGACGGGCAAGAGGCGCGGCCTGTACGCCATCGTCGATGTAGTCGACCGAGCGTCCGATCGCAGGCCGCGCATCCTCGCGATCTCCGCTCAACGCTCGCTCCTGCGACTCGGACCGGCCGACTTCAGAGAAGAGCCGCGCAAGGTGGGACGCGTCGACGTTCCGCGCGGCTTCGATGCCCGGGACGCGGCGGCGCGCCGCCAGGTAGCGCGCGGACTTCGCTCCCTCGATCTCAGCGCGACCGAGGAATCGAATCAGCCGACCGTCGAGGACCTCGACGAGATCCGCTCCCTGAAGCGGTCGATCGCCCGGCATCCCGTCCACGGGTGTGCCGAGCGGGGCCGGCACATGCACTTTGCCGACCGCGCTGCACGTCTCGAGCGCGAGCTCAGAAGCCTCGACCGGCGGATCTCGCGTCGGACCGCAACGCTCGCTCGGCGATTCGATCGCGTCGTCGAAGTCCTCGAAGAACGCGGCTACGTAGAAAGCTGGGCCCTCACCGGCATGGGGGAGCTGTTGACCCGCATCTACAACGAATCCGATCTTCTCGTCGCAGAAGCGGTCGAGAAAGGACTGCTGGACGGCCTCGGCGCTGCGGACATCGCGGCGCTGTGCTCGGCTCTGGTTTATGAAGCTCGCGGTCCGGAGCCGTCCGTGTATACCCCGATGCCGACCGCCGCCACCCGTCGAGCATTCGCGCGACTCATGAAGCTGTGGTCGGAGATCCACAAGGCCGAAGAGCAACGTGGTCTCGACCTCACGCGCACACCCGACGCGGGCTTCGCCGGACGCATCCATGCATGGGCATCCGGTACCGCGCTCGACGAGGTGCTCGACGACGAGGACGCCCCCGGCGACTTCGTACGCGTTACGAAGCAATTGATCGATCTTCTGCGCCAGCTGGCGACCATCGCCACGTCGCACGACTTGAGGACGAACGTCGAGCGCTCGGTCGGCGCGGTGAACCGATCGGTCGTCGCGTACTCGTCGCTGCAGATCTAGCGTCCTGGCTCCCCGCGGGAGAGCTCGGCCCTGCATGGCAGGATTGAGCAGATGAGAGATGTGTTCGTGGTTGATGCCGTTCGCACGCCCATGGGTCGTTACGGAGGCGGACTGGCGTCGGTACGACCGGACGACCTGGCGGCACGCGTGATCCACGAGCTCGTTGCGAGGAATCACGTTCCGGTGGACCGCGTCGACGACGTCGTCTGGGGCGCTGCCAACCAAGCCGGCGAAGACAATCGCAACGTCGCTCGGATGGCGCTTCTGTTGGCGGGCCTTCCGACCCACGTGCCCGGAGCGACGGTCAATCGCCTGTGCGGGTCTGGCCTCGAGGCAGTCAATGCCGGGTACCGCGAGATCCGCTCGCAAGAGGGGGAGCTCGTGATAACCGGCGGCTCCGAGTCGATGACGCGAGCCCCGTTCGTCATGACGAAAGCCGACAAAGCGTGGTCGCGCGAGCACGCCGTTTACGACACGACACTTGGGTGGCGGTTCGTGAACCCGCGGTTGAAGGGGCGCTTCGGTGTCGACTCCATGGGTGAGAC
>JALZGD010000211.1:2425-4383 GCA_030861205.1 Actinomycetota bacterium | reverse complement strand
ATCGGTAGTTCATCGAATGGTGCAGAACCGACCGCGCCAGCACTAAGCCATCTACCAGAGTCACCGCTATAGATATCGGCATCCCTGATTTGAGGTGCCTGAGCATCCGGCTCCCCCGCGACCCGTGCAGGTACAGCAGTTGGTCCAAACGGGCGTACAGCATCGGGATCACGTACGGATGACTGCCATCGACGAATCCGACGTGACACAGGAACCCTTCGTCGAGGATGGATGCAATCGAATCGAACTCGTACGAGCCTCGTTCGGGGTGTTGTTCGACCGTCGTCTTCGGAGACGCTGAGTCACTCATCCGAGACATCGTCTCAGACCGAGCTCGGATCGCCTTTCACGGCCGGCTCGCGGCCCGCCGGAACCCGTTCGTTCAGAGCATCGATCAGCATGCGAAGCCGTCCGACGTGCTGACGGTCGAATTCGAGAGCGATGCGGGGCAGGTCGGGCACGTCGTGATCTCGCAACTCGGCGTTCGAGGTCTCCGTCACGGTGATCGGTCCGCCAAGGATGTCGGAGAAATCAGCGGATAGCTGCTCGAGCACGCGATCGTCCGGCATCGTCGTCAGCCGCAGCACGAGCTTGCGTCCGATCAAGCGCTGCGAGTGATAGACGCGATAGAACCGCGATATCTCTTGGACGGCCTCGGCGGGGTCGTCGACACAGTGATACAGGCACAAGTCATCGGGACTGACTAGACCACGGGCGAGAAGAACGTCCTTTACGAACCGCTCGAACGCGTCCCAGTAATCGCCGCCGGGCCGGTCGAGCAACACGATCGGGTAGACGTCGCTCTTACCGGTCTGCACTAGCGTCAACAACTCGAACGCCTCGTCCATCGTCCCGAATCCGCCCGGCAACAGGACGAACGCGTCTCCCTCCTTCATGAACGTGACCTTGCGCGTGAAGAAGTACTTGAAGTTGATGAGCTTCGAGTCGTTGGCGATGACCGGATTCGGCTTGGCTTCGAACGGAAGGCGGATGTTCGCGCCGAACGACTTGGCGCCGCCGGCCCCCTCGTGCCCTGCTTCCATGATGCCGGGGCCCGCGCCTGTGATCACCATCCATCCGAGTGCGGCGATCTGTCTCGCGAACTCCTTCGCTGCCCCGTATTCAGGATCAAGTGACGTCGTCCTAGCGGACCCGAAGATCGAGACCTTCCTGATGCCTTTGTACGGAGCAAACACCCGGAAGGCATGACGCATCTCTTTGATGGCCGAGTTGACGATCTTCCGATCGAGCCTGCTTACTTGTTCGCCGGCCAGTTTGAGCGCCGTCCCGACGATCTCGCGCGCGATGTCGGCGTCGGGCCCTTCGAGATCGGGAGCGAACTTGTGAAGAAGTGGTTCGATCGCAGCTTCTATTTCGTCGTTTCTCATCTGATTTCTTCAGTCTATGGGGGCCCGTCCTTACACTCGGCGACATGCCTGCCGTCTTCGAAGCTCGCGAGGTAAACAAGCAATACGGCTCCACCCGCGCGCTAGAAGGGGTCAGTTTCGAAGTGCATGCCGGCGAGCTCGTCGGCCTATTGGGCCCCAATGGCGCGGGCAAATCAACCTTGGTGAAGATCGGGTGCGGTCTCGTTCGCCCGACTTCGGGCGAGGTGAGGGTGGCGGGCTACACCGCAGGAAGCCTTCACGCGCGGTCAACGATCGGATATCTCGCAGAGCTCTTTCGGTTTCCTTCGTGGCTGTCGGCAGACGAGGTGCTTCGACTCCACCAACGTCTGGCCGGGTCGAGGGGCGACAAGCCCGAGCGCGAGAGTTTGCTCGCGCTCGTTGGCTTGAGTGATGTCGCTTCCCGGCGAGTCTCTGCGATGTCGAAAGGGATGCAACAGCGACTTGGGCTGGCGCAGTCGCTGATAGGAGACCCGAAACTGCTGTTGCTGGACGAGCCGACGAGCGCCCTCGACCCCGCGGGCAGGCAGGCGGTGCGAGCGATCCTCGAGA
>JALZGD010000211.1:0-2415 GCA_030861205.1 Actinomycetota bacterium | reverse complement strand
CTGCGCGAGCGCGGCATCGCAGTCCTGCTGAACTCTCATCTATTGAGCGAGATCGAGCTCGTCTGCGATCGCGTCGTCATCCTGCAGCACGGACGCGTCGTCGCACACGGAGCGCCGAACGACCTTCTCGTACCTCGCGGTGTAGAGATCGAGACGTTGTCGGGGAAGCAGACGTGGCCCGATGCGGCGCGCGATGACGTCCCTCGTCTAGTGGCAGGCCTCGTGGCGCAAGGTGAAGAGGTCTATTCCGTGCGCATCTTGCGACCGTCACTCGAAGAGTTCTATCTCGAGGCCGTCGAAGGAGAGGTCGGATGATCGCGGTCATTTGGACGCTGGCGCGCTCGACTTTCGTTGAGGCGAAGCGGCGCAGGATCTTTCTCGTTGTCCCCATCGTGACCTTCGCGTTCCTCGTGCTCTACACGCTCGGGGTGATCTTCGCCTTCCACTTCACGCGCGGCTCGATCGCGCAGCAAAGCGGCCGCTTCGTCGATTCGCGCGCGTTCGCCGGAGCGACGCTGGTCGGCCTCTCGATGTTCGCGACGCTCTTCTTGGGCACGGTCCTCGGCGTTTTCCTCACGTTCAGCGCCGTGCGCGGCGACGCCGAACAAGGTGTTCTGCAGGCATTCGTCGTCCGACCGATCGGTCGTTCGTCGGTGTTGCTGGGGCGGTTCGTGGGAGCGTCGATCGCCGCCGGCGGCTACGTGGTGTTCCTCTACGCCGTAGCCGTTGCGATCACGGGTGTTGTCGGCGGCTGGTGGCCCTCCGATCTGTGGGGGCCGGCCGTTTCTCTCGTCGGCGCCGTCGTGGTGACGATCACCCTGTCATTGCTCGGATCCGTCTTCATGGCAACGATCGCGAACGGCGTGACGGTCTTGATGCTCTATGGCGCCGGCTTGCTCGGAGGATTGCTGGGGCAGATCGGCTATGGCCTCAACTCGCACGCGCTACAAACCGCCGGAAAGGTCGCCACTTGGGCACTCCCCTTCGAAGCCGCGTATCAAGCCGGGTTGAATGCGTTGACGAGCGGGACGTCGGGTCTGACGCGTGTGATCGTTAGGCTCGGCCCCCTCGGCGGTGCCGAAAGCGGCGGCTACAAGCTGGTCGCGTGGGTGGTCGGCTACGTGCTACTGCTCGGAGTCGCCGCGCTCGTCATGTTCGAACGCCGCGATCTGTAGCCGCTACGAAGGCTCGAACCCGCCGAGCTCGAGCGATCGCTTGTACCGATATGCAGAACCGACCATGTCGCGGATCAGCTCCTGAGAGCAGCCCTTGATCAAGTAGGCGTAAACCCCTTCCTTCGACGCCTCTTTCTCGAGTGATGGGTCGTCGTAAGCCGTGAGGATGAGCACCTGTGTGAGGGGTAGCGATTCCTTTATCGCGCGCGCCGCTTCGAGCCCGCCCATGCCCGGCATCCTGAGATCGAGCACTGCAACGTCGGGTTGCGCGCTCTTCGCGAGCTGCGCGGCCTCGAGACCGTCCGAGGCTTCCGCCACGATGTCCGCAGCTCCCTCGAGAACCATCGACATGAACATCAGCGCATCCGGTTCGTCGTCCGCGATGAGGACTCGCGGTGGGCTCTCCGGGGCGGCCGTCATGACACTCGCTTCGGCATTACGTCGAAATTCCTTTATCCGACTGATTTCCACAGGGCAGATAAACCCTGAAGCTTGCCCCCGAGGCCGACGGGTCGTATTCGATCTTCCCGCCGAAGGCTTCGACGAGCCGTTTCGTGATCGCGAGCCCCAACCCCGAGCTAGTCGATGACTTACCCGCTACGAATGGCTCGAAAAGTTGATCTTGGAGAGTCGGATCGACGCCGGGCCCATCATCCGTGATCTGGACCTCGACGACGGTGCTGTCGGCAGAACGCGCTACGACCGACAGCTTCTGGCCGCCGTACCGATAAGAGTTCGTGAAGAGGTTCACGAAAACTTGCTCCAACCGCCTTTGATCGGCCGCAACGATGATGTCGTCCGGGACGGAAACGTCGGTCGTGAAGCCTTCCGGGGGCGTCGTCGAATCGAGTGCGGCGGCGACCACGTCTCGCAGCGGGACATCGGTGAGATCGATTACGAAAGTTCCCCGTGACAGGCGAGACAGATCGAGCAGGTCGTTGATGAGAACGAGTGCACGCCTGCTTTGGCGGTCGAGCGCCGACAGGGATCGATCGACCTCTTCGGGAGGAAGGTTCTGCGCGCGACCGGCGAGCATCTCGGTTAGCCCGGCGATGATCGTGAGCGGCGTGCGCAGCTCGTGCGCGATCTGCGAGACGAACTCAGAGCGATCGAGGTCGTCCTGCAGCTGCTGCACTCGCTTGCGCTCCCCGATGTCGCGCGAGGTGACGGACGCGCCGACGATCTCCCCCGCCGAGTTGTAGATCGGCGACGCGCTCACCGAGACGTCGACGATCTCCCC
>JALZGD010000210.1:523-4435 GCA_030861205.1 Actinomycetota bacterium | reverse complement strand
GAAGGATCGTCTCCACACTCCACGTCCATCAAGGCCGAATCGTGGGACTGGAGCGCGACGCCGCCGTACGGAAGGAGTTCGTGAATGGCTAAGGAAGTGGTCGCTTCGAAATCGGCCCCCGCCGCGGTGGGCGCGTATTCACAGGCGATAGTTGCGAACGGGTTTGTCTTCTGTTCGGGACAGATCGCACTCGACCCCGGGACGAACGAGCTGATCCAGGGCACGATCGCGGACGAGACGCGCCGCTGCCTCGAGAACCTGCAGGCCGTCCTAGCCGAAGCGGGTGTCGGATTCGAGCATGTCGTGAAAGTCACGGCCTACCTTGCAGACATCGAGGACTTCGGCGAGTTCAACGAGGCGTACGCGTTATTCGCTGGATCCTCACCGCCGGCACGTGCCGCATTCGCGGTCAAAGACCTGCCGAAGGGGGCTCGTGTCGAGATCGAGTGCGTCGCGGCGCTGTAAGGGGCCGGACTTACTCCTGCTCGCCGACGACGCGGTCGCCGAAGACGATCTTGACCTCGCGCTCGGGAGGTTGGCCGGCGACAGGCTCGAGCCCGGCCTCGGCCGGCGTCTCTGCCGACGATCTCGAGACGTAACTTTCAAGCCTGCTCATGAGATACAGCAGGCTGAAGATGGCGATCGGCCACAGGAACAGGACGGCCGCCAGGAACACCTGATACGGGGTCATATGCGACAGTGTTGCAGAGCATGACTACGTCTGCCGGTGATCTGCGAGCCCTCCTAGATCGAGATCGCGTCGTGGCGAGATTGCAGGAACTCGTCCGCGCCGCGTCGGAGAACCCACCCGGGAACGAGGCCCCGGCCGCGGCAGTCGTCGCGTCGATGTGTCGATCACTTGGTCTCGACGTGTCGTTGATCGAGGTCGCCGAAGGTCGTCCGAGTGTGATCGCGCGCAAGCGGTTCGGGGACGGGCCGACGGTCGGTTACTGCTCGCACATCGACGTCGTCCCCGCAGGGCCGGCCGAGGATTGGGCGCACGGACCGTTCGAGGCCGTCGTGACAGATGGGCGGCTTCACGGCCGCGGGTCGTCGGACGCGAAAGGACCGATCGCGGCGGCCCTCGAAGCGACCCAGCTTCTGATCGACTCCGACGTCCGACTTGCCGGAACGCTCGAGCTCGAGCTCGTAGCGGACGAGGAGACGATGGGATTCAAGGGAGCGGGGCAGCTCGTCGCGGATGGAACGCTCAAGCCCGATGTAGCGATCGTCGGCGAGCCGACCTCGCTGAGGATCGTCCGGGCGCAGCGAGGCGCGTCGTGGATCCGCATAAGCACGTCCGGTGTTGCCGCTCACGGCTCGGCCCCGGAACGCGGCGTGTCTGCGATCAAGCACATGAGTGAGATCGTTCGCAGGCTTGAAGAAACGCTTCCCGACATCAGTCATCCCGTCGTCGGCGGACCGAGCCTGAACATCGGAACGATTGCGGGCGGAAGCAAGGTGAACATGGTCCCTTCCTATTGCGCGATCGAGGTCGACCGCCGAACGATCCCGGGCGAGACGAAAGAGGACGTGATCGCGTCGATCGAGTCTGCCGTTGATCGCGCGAAGCAAACGTTCCCCGACATCGACGCGACTATCGATCTCGAGTTCTACGCGCCGCCGTTCGAGGTGAACGAAGCCGCGCCGCTCGTCGAGTGCGTGACTTCGGCGGTAGCGGAGGCCCGTGGGAAACCGGCTGAGCTGATGGGCTTCCGGGGCGCGTCCGACGCTCGGTTCTTCGCGGATGCCGGAATCGACGTCGTGGTCTGCGGGCCCGGGGACATCGCGGTGGCGCACACGGTTCGTGAATCGATCTTGCTGGACGAACTGGCGGATGGCGCCGTTGCCTATGCGCTCGCTTTCGCCAGGCTTCTAGCTCCGGCTGCGTGACCATGGGGTCGAGCGAGTTCTCGTGGCCGCACCTCCTGTCGGCTTTGCTGGCGGGGGAATCCCTTTCGGAGGATCAGACCGCCGTGGCGATGCGGGAGATCATGGACGGCGAAGCGACGCCCGCGCAGGTCGCAGGCTTCGTGGTCGCGTTGAGAGCCAAAGGTGTTACAGGCGAGGAGCTGGCGGGCCTCGTGCGTACGATGCGCGAGTTCGCGACAAAGGTATCGGTCGGCGATCCCGTGCTCGATACATGCGGAACCGGTGGTGATCGCGCGGGAACGTTCAATGTCTCCACCGCAGCAGCGCTGGTGTGCGCCGGGGCCGGTGTCAAGGTTGCCAAACACGGGAACCGAGCGGCTTCGTCTCGGTGTGGTTCCGCGGACGTCTTGGAAGCGCTCGGCGTCAAGATCGATCTCTCCCCGGACGACGTCGCTCGTTGCATCGCGCAAGCCGGGATGGGGTTCTGTTTTGCCCCCATCTTTCACCCCGCCATGCGTCACACCGCGACTCCGCGACGAGAGCTCGGGATCCCGACGATCTTCAACTTCCTCGGGCCGCTCACGAATCCCGCTGGTGCCCGCCGTCAGGCTCTCGGGGTCGCGGACCGCACGATGATCGAACCGATGGTTGACACACTTCGGCGGTTGGGCAGCGAGCGCGTCGTCGCGTTCCATGGGCGTGACGGTTTGGACGAACTAACGACGACGGGGCCGTCGGACGTCGTCGAGCTCAAAGACAACGAGCTACGCCGTTGGGTCGTCGATCCGGCCGAGCTGGGGCTCGACAAAGCAGCGCTGGACGACGTCGCGGGGGGCACCCCCGACGAGAATGCGGCCACGATCAGACACATCTTCGACGGAGCTTCCGGCCCCCAAAGAGACATCGTCGCGTTGAATGCGGCCGCCGGGTTCGTCGCGGCGGGGCGTGCCGAGGACATGGCGGCCGGCCTTGCCCTGAGCCACGAGACGATCGATTCGGGGTGCGCACGAGAAGGCCTCGAACGTCTCATCGAGGTTTCCAACTCACTCGCTCGCGGGGGCCCGGCCTAGACAAACCCGGAGATTAGAGTGGAGCGGTGGCTCACGATGCGGCGGTAAGCCCGAGCGATCGACTCGAGGAACTAGAGCGGACGCTCGATTCCCTAAGGGAAGACTCTGAGGTCGCTCACGTCCTGTTGGGGTTGTCGGCCGCCCTTGCCGAGGTGCGCTCGGTCGACGACACGTTGGACCTGACGTCACGCATGGTTCCAGACCTCCTTGGTGCCGATCGTGGGTTCTCCGTCACGTATGACCACAAGAGCGGGCAATTCGAGCTACGGGCTCACTTCGGCTTCTCCCCCGAAGCCGCGGCGCAGCTACGCGCGGCCGCTTCATCCGAGGGTGGCCTGCGTCTTCTGAAAGCAGCGATGGGTGACCGGGTCCCACTGCTGATCGAGGATCCCGTCGGCGAGGGATACATCACTCCTGAAGAAGCAGCCGCGCGCGAGATCGGTTCCTACATCGGGATCCCGCTGATCAGATGGGGTGAGGACTTCGGTGGTATCGGCCTCATATTCCGCGAGCGTCAAACGTTTGGCGGGAAGGATCACGCGCTCGCCCGCGGGATAGGCAGACAAGTCGGCGTCGCGTTATCGAACGCTAGGCAGTTCAGCCTTTTGCGGACGCTTGGCGAGATCGGTCGCGAGATCGGTTCTCGCTTGCGTCTCGCCGAAGTGATCGAAGCGATAAGCACTGGAGCGACGGAGCTGCTGGGGGCCGATTACGCAACGGTGTACCTCTTGGATCAGTCGAGCAGCCGACTTATCGCCGCCGGTCTGAATGGGCATGAGGGCCCGTTGCCGGATCGGTTAACGCGTCTCGACCTAACCGATGGGCAATGGAGCGGGCTGCGCAACCAGACGATCTTCATAGCAAACCTCAACGAGGCCGACGGAACGGCGGACGATTCGCCGACGGCCGCCATCGCGGCTCCGATCAGGTCGATCGACGGCGCCACCGTGGCCGGAGCGATCGTGGCTTA
>JALZGD010000210.1:0-513 GCA_030861205.1 Actinomycetota bacterium | reverse complement strand
CTTCTCGCGTCCTCTCACTGCAGACGCCGAAGAGATCGAGGCTCTAGCGGTTCTTGCCGGACAGGGTGCGATGGCGATCGAGAACGCGCGACGGTTCGAACGTCAGCGAGCGGTCGCGCGCAGCCTTCAGAAAGGGCTGCTCCTGACGGAGACTCCGAAGCTCGAGGGCATCGAGATCGGTGCTCTATACGAAGCGGCAGCCGGCGAGGCCGACGTCGGCGGCGATTTCTACGATGTCTTCGAGCTCACCGACGGTACTTATGCACTCGTCGTCGGCGACGTATCGGGCAAGGGCGCGGCGGCCGCCGCTCAGACCGCGATGGCGAAGTACATGCTGAGAGCGTTCGCGACCCGAAACCCGACACCTTCTTCGGTCCTGTTTCACTTGAACAACGCTCTAGTGCAGAGCTTCGAAGAGGATCGTTTCACGACAATCGTTTACGCGGTGCTCGATGCCGCTACGGGGCAAGTGGTCCTCGCGCGAGGGGGACATCCGCCTCCACTGATCTATCG
>JALZGD010000209.1:1949-4436 GCA_030861205.1 Actinomycetota bacterium | reverse complement strand
GTAGAAGCCGTGTTCCAGCCGCACCGTTACTCGCGTACCAAAGCCCTGGCCCCGTCGTTCGGTGCGTCATTCGCCGACGCGGACAAGGTTGTCGTCACCGACGTCTACGGCGCCGGCGAGGAACCGCAACCCGGAGTCACTGGGAAGCTCATAGCCGACGCGATATGCGCCCGGTTACCCGGACGGCCGGTGGCCTACCTGCCCCATCGCGGCGAGCTGGTGGATTACCTCGTCGGGAATGCGCGGCCCGGCGACGCGGTGCTGACGCTCGGCGCGGGCGACATCACGTCGGTAGCCGACGAACTTCTCGAGAGATTGGGTTCACGGTGAGCGGGATCGACGAGCTATGGGAGATGCTGAACGACGTCGTCGACGGGCGCGTGCAAAGAGATGTTCCTCTCGCGCCGCTCACGACCTATCGCCTGGGCGGGCCCGCCGCAATCTGCGTCGAGCCCGGGGATGACGACGATCTCGTCGCGATAGCGAAGGCGCTTGCGTCAACGTCTGTCGAGGTCCTGACGTTGGGGCGCGGTTCGAACGTGGTCGTTTCCGACAACGGGTGGCCGGGGTTAGTGATCCGCATGGGGACAGCGTTCTCGTGGGTGCGCGAGGGAGACGGCGATCGCGAAGTACGCGCGGGGGCCGCCGCCTCTCTGCCGGTGGTAGCGAATTGGGCTGCGCGGCGCTCGCTTTCGGGTCTCGAGTTCTTCGTAGCGATCCCGGGGTCGATCGGTGGAGCGGTCCGCATGAACGCGGGAGCGCACGGTGCGTCGACATCGGATCACTTCGTTGCAGCGCGGATCCTCGATCTACGGTCGGGTGCGGTTCGCGGCGGCGGCCCCCAGGAGATGGGTTTCAGCTACAGGACGTCGTCGATCAGCCCTTCGGATGTGGTGCTCGATGCGACGTTCGCGCTCGTCCCGAGCGAGGAGTCCGAGATCCGCGGCCGCATGGACGGGTACCGCAAGCACCGGGCCGCTACACAGCCGCCGCCCGTTCAGAACGCCGGAAGCGTATTCAAGAATCCGCCGGGGGAGTCCGCCGGAAGGTTGGTCGAAGCCGCGGGCCTCAAGGGATTCGCCGTCGGCGGCGCCTCGGTGTCCGAGCTACATGCCAACTTCTTCATTGCCGGGCCGGAGGCGACGGCGCAAGACGTCTTCGACCTCGTTCACGCAGTCAAGGAGCGGGTGCGGAGCAGCCAGGGGGTCGATCTGACACCCGAGATCCATTTCGCCGGCGCTTTCGACAAGCGACCTTCGAAGGCACTGTCGTGACATCCCGCGTCAATACCGACCCCCGCATCTCGCGCCGCAGACGGGCGATCGCGCGCTCGAAACGCAAGAAGATGTTCACTGCAGCTGCCGTCGTGTCGGGATTGGCATTCGCAGTGTGGCTCACCTTCTGGTCGCCGCTGCTTGTGGTTCGCAACATCCGACTCGTAGGCGCCAAGCACGTGACTCCGGACGAGATCGCGCGCGTCGCGCATATCTCGTCGGGGCGCAACCTCCTCCTTCTGTCGACATCGGAGGTTGCTCGTTCCGTCGAGACGCTTCCGTGGGTCGCGGCAGCAGAGGTCGATCGCATCCTGCCGGGAACCGTCCGGGTGAAGGTGGCGGAACGGCGCCCATCTCTCGAGCTATCGCTCGGCGCCGCTCGGTGGCTGATCGACGCTCACGGTGAGGTGCTCGCTTCCGCCGGCGCGCACGCTCGGTTGCCGATCCTTGGGGGAGTGCAACCGGGCAACGTGCATCCGGGGGCGCGTCTCAGTAGCCCGGAAGTGGTAGCGGCCCTCACCACGTGGCGCCACCTACCGGAGCGCATACGTTCCAAATTGAAAGCGATCATCGCCCCGTCCGCGACTCGCATCACGTTGTCGCTGACGGACGGCACCGTCGTCCGGTGGGGCTCGGCGAGCAACGCGCACGACAAAGCGGTCGTGTTGACTGCGCTGCTCGATCGTGTGCATCGCGAGCACCTCGATGTCGCGTATATCGACGTCCGCGTCCCGGAAGATCCCGCGGTCGCCCCAGTCGCCAGCGCGGCACCATCTCCCGTGACCACGGGGTCGGTCGCGCCCTCGCCAGCGGCGACACCTTCGCCGCATCCGTCTCCGTCGCGCTGACTCCGTGCCCCACATAGCCGCTTGACGCGCACATGCGCGCTGGTATATTCCTGAACCGTTACTACAGGTTGACATAACTATAAGCCTCAAGTTGAGGCTCAGCCGAGACGGAAGTGCCTTCTACCTGCATGGATGCTGCGGCGCATCGGAGCGTCACAGAACCATCAGGCAGGGGTCGAGCGTTGAGAGGAGATTCGGATGGCGACCACACCTCAGAACTACCTCGCCGTGATCAAGGTCGTCGGCATCGGTGGAGGCGGCGTTAACGCGGTCAATCGCATGATCGAGGTCGGGCTGAAGGGGGTCGAGTTCATCGCGATCAACACGGACGCCCAGGCTCTTTTGATGTCCGATGCCGACGTGAA
>JALZGD010000209.1:0-1939 GCA_030861205.1 Actinomycetota bacterium | reverse complement strand
GCTCAAGGGCGCCGACATGGTGTTCATCACTGCCGGTAAGGGCGGCGGGACCGGCACCGGCGGCGCGCCGATCGTTGCGGAGATCGCGAAGTCGATCGGAGCGCTGACGATCGGTGTGGTCACTCGTCCCTTCGCTTTCGAAGGTCGCCAGCGGGCGACGAAAGCCGAAGTCGGAATCAGCAATCTCAAGGACAAGGTCGACACGCTGATCGTGATCCCGAACGATCGACTGCTCGACGTTGGGGACGCGACCACGTCCGTTCTCGAAGCGTTCCGGATGGCTGATGAGGTCCTCTTGCAGGGTGTGCAAGGGATCACCGATCTCATCACGACCCCAGGTCTCATCAACCTCGACTTCGCCGACGTCAAGGCAGTCATGACCGACGCGGGCTCTTCGCTGATGGGTATCGGTCAAGCGCGCGGCGAGCAACGAGCGCAAGAAGCGGCGCGCGCGGCGATCTCGTCGCCGCTGCTCGAAGCTTCTATCGACGGCGCGCGTGGCGTCCTGCTGAACATCGCCGGCGGTTCGGATCTCGGATTGTTCGAGGTCAACGAGGCGGCGCAGATCATTTCGAAAGCCGCCCATCCCGACGCCAACATCATCTTCGGCGCGGTCGTCGACGACACGCTCGGCGACGAGGTCAGGGTCACCGTCATCGCCGCCGGGTTCGACAGGTGGGGTCAACTGGAGGCCGAAGAGATCGTGCGCCCGGACGAGACGATTTTCTCGATCCCGGATGTGGACGACTCGGAGCCGGCGTTCCTCGGAGACGCATCCGATCGGCTGATCTTCAATGCCGAAGACGATCTCGACATCCCGTCGTTCCTCAAGAACGAATAGCTCCTCGAGAACGAAGAGGTAGGTACCTCCGGGTACTTCCCCAAGAGGCGGGGCCGCTTGGTCCCGCCTCTTTATTTCTATAGATGACTACGGACAAGTTCCCCGACTCCGTCGGGGTCCTTCCCTTCGTCCTTCTGCCACGGCGCGGCGCCCTTCGGGTGTCTAGCGCCATAGCTCCGCTAAGTGCGGAATCGGGATTCCTATTCGGCAGGACCATGTGAAGGCCGTTCCTGCGGCGCACAGCAGCGCGGCTGGGACACTTGGGTGATGCATCAACCTTCGTTGGAGCGCTTCGAAGTGGATGGCCTCTCGATGATCGTCGATCCGGACGCGCGGACGCGTGGGCTCGTCGTCGCGTTCACCGATCGGCTCGGAGGGGTGAGTCCGGCCCCCTACGCGTCTTTGAATCTCGGACGGCTAACGGGCGATGACGCTCGGAATGTCGACGCGAACCGCGACCGCGTCGCGCACGCCCTCGGTCTCGACCCCCGGCACATCCACCGCATCCGTCAGGTGCACGGAACACGGGTAGTCGACCGGTGGGGCCTTCCGGATGGCGCGGCGGTAGAAGAGGCCGACGGCATCGCGATCGAGGGGGAGGGGGCCGCGATGGTGCTCGCCGCCGACTGCGTTCCCATGGTCGTCAGTGGCGCCAACGCGCTGGTCGCGCTCCACGCGGGATGGCGTGGCCTGGTGGCCGGCGCGGTCGGAGCAGCCGTCAGCAAAGCCGGGCCCGGCGCGGTCGCGTGGGTCGGTCCGTCCATCCGGGCGTGCTGTTACGAGGTAGGCCCCGAAGTCATCGGCGCGTTCGAGCGCGCCGGCCTCCCCGTGGTCGACGAGTCACACGTCGATCCCGGACGGGCGGCTGCAGACGCGCTTGGTGCGGCCGGCGTGAGCTCGGTCACGGCATGGGACGAGTGCACTTGTTGCGCGACCGTGGGCGGCCCGGGGTCCGGCCCCCGTTTCTTCTCCCACCGCCGCGACGGCGTGACCGGCCGGCAGGCCGGCCTGGTCTGGCTCGGATGAGGACCGGCCTTCCCCCCACGCCTCGCAAGCTCGGCGCGGGACCCTGAAGGGTGGCCGTTCCAGCGCGTCACC
>JALZGD010000045.1 GCA_030861205.1 Actinomycetota bacterium | reverse complement strand
TACGTGCGCGGGTCGGCGCCCGAACGGGCGTAGCGGGCGGCGATATCCCAAAGCGTTTGGCCGGGATGGATCGTGACCGCGCGCGGAGCGTGCGAGGTAGATGCCGGCGAGACGCCGGCTGGGCCGCTCGCGATCAGGAAGGCCGCGACGAAGACGAGCAAGAGGGTCCCAACCGTCAGACGCCGCCTGGCGATCCGGGCCCGGCGCCTGCGACGCAGCGCCGCCGCCGGGAATCGGTAGATCCTGGCGTCGAGGTCGATCCTTTGTAGATGCTCGATTCGCGCGGCCATCGGTGGCTCCTTCCCGTCGTTCGGTCACGTGGACGACGCTAGCGGCGGCCTGTGTCAGGTTTTGGCCGTGGTTCGTATCCGAACGTCTGTTCGTAACGCTATGCGAACGGGCGTTCGTATGTCAAGCGCGAACCGAACAGATGTTCTTGCATCGCGGTGGCCGGATGGCTAGACTGGCACGAACGTCAGTTCGACAATTTGGCTGAACCCGAGCGACCCGAGCGACCCGAGCGAATCGAGATCGGAGGACGACATGGTGGAGGGCCTCACCCCACGCCAGCGCGAGACCCTGCTGTACATCGCCGAGGCCGTGTCCGAGCGCGGCTACCCTCCGTCCGTCAGGGAGATCGGAGAAGCTCTCGGCCTCGCCTCCCCCTCGACGGTGCACTCGCACCTTCAGCAGCTCGTGAAGAAGGGCTACTTGCGGATCGACCCTACGAAACCGCGTGCGATCGAGCTCCTGTACGACCCCGACACCGGGCTCGCGGCCGATCGCAGACCGGTCAAGTCGGTTCCGCTTCTCGGCCGGATCGCGGCCGGGACGCCGATCATGGCCCAGGAGAACGTCGAGGACGTCTATCCGATGCCCGCCGACCTCGTCGGCGACGGCAACATCTTCATGCTCGAGGTCCATGGCGAATCCATGATCGAAGCCGGGATCAACGACGGCGATTTCGTCATCGTGCGCCAGCAGCCGACCGCACATTCCGGCGAGATAGTTGCGGCAATGATGCCGAGCGACTACTCCGACACCCCGGAGGCGACCGTCAAGACGATCCGCCACCGCGGCTCGGCCATCGTCTTCGAGCCCGCGCATCCGACGATGCAGCCGTTCGAAGCGCCATCGGGAACCGAGATCCTGGGGAAGGTCGTAGCGGTCTTCCGCAAGATCTAGGCACGACTCGATGCAGTGATCAGGTCGGCGCCACCTGCGGATCGCGCTCGACGACTTCCCGCAGCCACGTCTCCAACATCAACAGCGCCCATAGCCGCTGCGAATGATCGGCTCTGCCCGATCGGTGCTCGGCGGAGTACCGCCTGAGGGCGTCCCGTCGAAGGAAATCGCACGAGCGAGAATCGGACGCAAGCAAAGTGTCGTCGACCATCTCGTCGAGCGGGCCCCTGAACCATCGCGCGAGCGGAACCCCGAAGCCCATCTTCGACCTGGCGAGATTCTCTTTCGGCAAGAGTCTCCCGAATGTTTCTTTCAGGAGCACCTTCGAGTCGGCGCCGTGTCGTTTGAAACGCTCGGGCAGCCGCGCCGTGAACTCGAGCACCTGGTGATCCAAGAAGGGCGAGCGGCACTCGAGGGAGTTGGCCATCGCCGCGATGTCCATCTTGACCAAGAGGTCGTTCGGGAGATACGACCCAACGTCGATGGCGGCCGCGCGATCCATAGGCCCGAGCCCTTCCGTTTCGTCCACCAGCCTCAGCCACCTCTCATCGCTTGCCGCCGTTGTGCCGCCGTTCGCGAAGCTCGGATCGTAGAGAGAACGCTTGTCCTCAGCGCCGAAGTAGCTCATCCACGCGCCGTAGCGCTCCGCGAACGGTAGTCGCGCAGCCTCTGCGAAACGGCGGACGCGACGGAGCCGGCTCTTGGGGCTCGAGCTATCGGGGAACACCCGGAGGCCCGCGGCCGCCCGCCCCAAGCCGACGCGGTTCAACCGCTCGGCAACAGCTGCGGCTCGGTGCCGGTCGTAACCGGCGAAGCACTCGTCGCCGCCGTCACCGTTGAGCGCGACGGTAACGGCCGTCCTGGTCTCTCGGGAGAGGTAGTACGACGGCACGGAGGACGAATCGGCAAACGGTTCGCCGTAATGACGCGCGAGCAACGGCAGGATGGCGACGGCGTCGGGGTCGACGACGTGCTCGTGATGGTCCGTTTCCCACAAGCGCGCCACACGCCGCGCGTGCACCAGCTCGTCGTAACCGCGGTCGTCGAAGCCGATCGAGAACGTCTTCACCGGCGCGGTCGACTCACGCGCCATCAAGGCGACGACGATGCTCGAATCGATCCCACCCGAAAGAAAGGCACCGAGCGGGACGTCACTCGCGAGGCGCAGTCGCACCGCCTCGCCGACCTCGTAATCGAGACGCTCTCGAAGGTCCTCTCGGGATGCCGTCAGCTTTGGCTCGTAGTCGAGCCTCCAGTAAGAACGGAGGTCGAGCCGCGGCGGTGCCTCACGGGCGTCCACCACCAGCACGTGTCACGGAGGCACCTTCTTTATCGCCCGGAAACCGCTAGCCGGGGCGGGCACGTACCACCATGTCAAGTACGCGTCGATCGCATCGGTATCGACGTCATGCGGCACCGAGCTGAACTCGAGCAACGCGTGGATCTCCGACGCAAAGAAGAACTCGCCCCCCAGCTCGCAGTAGAAAAGCGGCTTCTTACCGACGCGGTCGCGGGCGATGACTAGTTTCTTCAGCTTCTGGTCCCAGAGCGCGAAGGCGAACATACCGCGCAGGTGCGTGACGACGTCCGGCCCCCACTGTTCGTAGCCATGGACGACGACCTCGGCATCGGTGCGCGAACCGAAGACGTGCCCAAGCGCCTCCAGCTCCTTGCGAAGCGACACGAAGTTGTAGATCTCGCCGTTGAACGTGAGCCAGACCGTGCGGTCCTCGTTCGGCAAGGGCTCCATCGCCCGCTCCGTGAGGTCGATGATGGCCAGCCGTCGGTGGCCCAAGAAACAGCGATCGTCGTGCCAGGCCTGCTGACCGTCGGGCCCCCGGTGCGCAAGCGCTGCCATAGCAGCTTCTTCGCAGGGGCCGGAGTCCGCAGCGAACAGAGAACCGACGATTCCACACACACGGCTAGCATCGCAGGTCCGTGGCCGTCCCGAACTCACCTCCAGCGCTCGCGAGCGAGCAGCGCCGGCTGCCGAAGGTTCTGACTAGTTCCGTGATCCGCGCTGCCGACAAGGGCAACAGCCACGGCGGTCTCTATCTCGTCGATCTCGAGACAGGCGCCGCCGAGATGGTGCGCGACTGGGACGATCCCTCGATCAGTTGGGAGGGACGAGGGGGAGATCGCGGGCTCCGCGGGATCGCGTTCTACGGCGACGAGATCATCGTTGCGGCGAGCGATGAGCTGTTCTTCTTCGACAAGACATTCGAGATCCAGTCCTCCCTTCGGAACCAGTACCTGCGTTCGACGCACGAGGTCTTCAGAACAGGCGATCACCTGTGGGTGACGTCGACGGAGTACGACTCCATCCTGCGCGTCGACCTCCGCGAGCGACGTTTCGACGCGGGAGTGCACCTCACGGCAAAGCGCATCGCCGGTAGAACACTCGCGTTCGGCGCTAGGTGGTTCGATCCGACGACAGACGGGGGTCCGCCGCGGCGGGACGTTCTTCACATCAACAGCGTGTGGGGGGACGAACTGCGTCTGACGGTGTGTGGGACGCAGATCCGCAACATCCTCGAGGTCCATAAGCGCCACGCGCGGCGCCATCTACCGGTGCCGCTCGGCACACACAACGCGAGACCGTTCGGCAACGGCGCGATCGCGAACGACACCAGGGGCACCCGCGTGGTCACAACGGACCGGGCGGGGCATGAGAGCACGCTCTATCCGATCAAGACATATCCGGCATCGGAGCTGATCCACGATCCCGGGGACCCCAAGCGGGCACGACAAGGATTCGGACGCGGGCTGTGCCTGCACGGATCGCTCGTCGTCACGGGCAGCTCCCCCGCCACGGTCACCGCCTTCGACCTAGGCTGCAGCGAGATGGTCCGGACCGTGAATATCTCGATGGACGTGCGCAATGCCATCCACGGCCTCGAGGTGTGGCCTTACTGACCTCGCAACAGCGCACTGACACGACGCGCACGCGGCTTCACCCGCTGGTCGATGAAGTCCTCGGTGCGGCGGCGCATCATCGTCGGCAACCGTTCGAGGTCGCGGCTCGCATAAGACGTGGCGTAGCCGAGTAACCGGTTCGCCTCGCGCATCTCCCGCGACGAATCAACGGCCGTCGCCAGAGAACGAGCGATGCGGCGGCGCGGCAGCGCCCGAATCGCTCCCTGCCGGGCCCCGCGCGTGGTGATCTGAACGCTGCCGTTCACCGTTTGGAACGATCCGTAGTCGAGGAACGCGTCGCTGAACTGGATCTGCAGCGTGGCGCACAGCGACTGCATGAACGAGCGAGGGGCGTCTACGAGGCTCTCGTAACGAAAGATCGGGATCCCCGCCGCAAGGATCGCCTGCGCGTAATCAAGGTAGAACGGAAAGAAGGTTTCCGGAGCGGGAGCCCCTTTAGATATCCATACGTCGATCACGTCGCGCACGAGCGCGAATGCGATCACATCACGGTGCTCCCGCAACGATTCGAGACTCAGAAGGCGGCGCGGAGGCGTTCCTGTATTCGCGGGATAAGGCATGAAGTTCACCTGCGTCCAATCGCGCACGATCAGGTAACGGCCGGACGCCTCGCAGATGTCGTCGAGCTCCACGGCGCCGGCGACGAAGTCGTCGCTCGATAGCTGTATCCCGTACCACTCTTGTGCCTGCTCCTTGATGGTCCGCAGCTCGCGCGCTCGGCCCCCGCTCCCGCCGCCCAGCGGGTTCACTTCCGACATCACCACGGTACGCGGCAACGAGCCGAGACACTGATTGAGGAGCGTGCCCCCAGATTGCGAAAACGAGATCATCAGCCGGATCGTCATCGCCGGCGCCTCATGTCATCCGACGCGGTTCAGCGCTCCGTCAGCGCGGCGTTTAGGTTCGCTGCAACTTCGGCGCGATCCTTCACCGACACGTACCAATCGATCGTGCGGTGCAATCCTTCGACGAAAGGCACGCGCGGCTCCCAATCGAGGAGCTTGCGAGCGAGCGAATTGTCGGCAACGCGGTTCATCGGACCGGTCGGCATCTCGGGATGCGGCTCGATCTCGATGTCGAGATCCATGTAATCGAGGACCTCGCGGGCCGCGTCGATCACCCGCGTACGCTCCATCGTTCCGAGGTTGACCGCGGTTCCGTCCTCGATCTTCTCCGCGCACAGGATTGTCCCCTCGACGATGTCCCCGACATATGTCCAGTTTCGGATCTGCTCGCCGGTCCCCCACACGACGAATGGATCCTGTTTGACGAACCCGCGGGCGATCATGGCGATGACCGCGTGGTCTTCTTTGCCGCGCTCGCCGTAGACCGTGAAGTAACGGCACGACGCGGTCTTGATCCCCCACTCCTCGGCGTAAGCCTTGAGCGTGAGCTCGCCCATCAGCTTCGCCCAGCCGTACATGTTGTCGGCGTCGTAAGGGGGGCCGGCCATGTCCTCGGTCAGATACAGCTCCTCCGACGGGTCCGTTTGCAGGAAGTTCGGATAGATGCATCCCGACGATGCGTACACGATGCGTTGCACGCCTGCCTGCTTCGCAGCCAAGAAGACGGTCCCGTCGAGCGTGAGGTTCGTGGCGCACGCAGCTTGGTGGAGGTCGACGTATCCGCGGCCCCCATGGTCGGCAGCCAAGTGGAACACCGTATCGATCCCCTCGACGGCAGACCGTGCGACGGATTGGTCGAGCAGCGTCCCTTCACGGAACTGCACGCGGCCCTCGTCGATGAACTCCTGCAGGTACTCGAGTCTCCCCGACGAGAGGTCGTCCACTACGTGTACGTCCGCTCCTCGCCCGAGCAGCGCCTCGACGAGGTTTGATCCGATAAAAGAAGCGCCTCCCGTAACGAGAACCGGCCGCCCGTCCCACTCACTCACTTGTGCTGCCTCCTCTGCCCACTGCCACATAGTCGACGCCGGACCCGAGTTTGGTCTCGTCCAGCATCCGCCAACAATCGATGACGACTTTCCTCTTTTCGTCGGACGCAGCACTGTCCCATACGACGTCGCCGTATTCAGACCAGGGCGTGGCAAGCACTACCGCGTCGGCCGCGTCGGCCCCTTCCTGTGCCGAAGCCACGAACCGAGCCTCCGCCAAGAGTGGCTCCGCCGCCGTCATCGCGGCCGGGTCATGGACCATCACAGCAAACCCGGCTTCGATCAGTGCCCTCGCTAGCAAAACCCCTTGCGACTCGACGACGACGTCGGTGTCGGGTTTGTAGGAGAGTCCCAGGACCGCGACGGTCGCGCCGGATGCCACTCGGGCCGCTACGAGCGCTGCGACGCGCGGTACTTGGTCGCGGTTCAGCGCGTCGGTTGCCGCGGCAAGTTCAGACGGCGCGTCGAGGTCACGTGCGAGCGCCGACAGTGCAACGTTGTCGCGCGGAAAGCATGGGCCCCCGTATCCAAGCGCACCCTTGAGATAGCTCGAACCGATCCGGCGGTCGCGCCCTAGCGCGCTGGTGACGACGTCCACGTCCGCGTGCGGAAGCCGTTCGCAGATCCCCGCGACCATGTTGGCGAAGCTGATCTTCGTCGTTACGAACGTGTTCACCGCGAGCTTGGCGATCTCGGCGTTCACGGTATTCATGCGCACGACCGGGGCGTCGTGGATCGTCGAGTAGAACGACTCGAGAGTCTTCCCCGAGCGTTCGTCGGTCTCGCCTACGAGAACGAAATCGGGCGTGACGAGGTCCTTGAGGACGGTTCCGAGGGCGATGAACTCTGGGTTGTAACAGAGGCCAAAGTCCGAGCCGGCTGTACGACCGGACGACGCTTCGAGGGCTTCCCTAACCTCTCCGCCGGTGCTACCGGGCATCACGGTGCTCGTGAGAACGACCAGGTGGTCGTCCTTCTTCTTGAGCTGCGTCCCGATCTCGGCACACACCGGCAGGACGTAACGCAACGAGAACCCGCCGTCCGACGCGCTCGGCGTGGCAACGACGACGAATGTGATGTCGGTCTCGGCGATGGCGTCTTCGTAGCTAAGCGTCGCGCGGAGTCGATCGGCGTTCTGCGCGATCGTTTCGTCCAGGCCGGGCTCGAAGACGGGAGCCACTCCCCTATTGATCGCATCGACAACGTCCTCTCGGATGTCGACGCCCACAACGTCATGCCCCTTTGACGCGAAGCAAGCCGCCATCGGGGCACCCAATCGGCCGAGGCCGACGATGGACACACTTCGTTTCATAGCTTGCAGGGATACTCCTTAAGAAGAGAGCAATGCGGCCGGAGCGCTCGTCATGATAAAGGCCCCGGCTCTCCCGGCCCGCTTGGGTCGCTCTTGCGCACATCGCGGACGAGCGCGCCGCGATCGCGCGCGAGCGTCCTTCGCCGCTCGAGCCACCTGCGCATGTGGACGACGTCGCGTCGCCGCGCGAGTCGCCGAGGGCCGAGCACCCAATCCGCATCCCTGATGTCGAACACCCGCTGCAAGCCCCCCGCGAGGCGGAGGTTCTGCTGCGCCTCCGGCCCCTTCCACGCCCCTTCCCCGCCGCCTCGGACGTGGCCGTAATCGTGATTCTGATGAACGGCAGAGACGACGCGGGATGCGTCGATCACCGGAACCTGGAGCAGCCGCGCCCTATAGACCAGGTAGTTATCCCATGCCGTACGCCCGAGCGCGAACGGCGGCAGATCTCCCCAGAGGCCGCGGGGGTACACGAAGTAGTCGATACCAGTTGGGCCGTGCATCCGTCCACGCGTAGCGGCGGCTCTCCGTATGCGATCTTCCCAGTCGGGCGCGCCGACGTCGAGCGGCTCGTCGATGTCTAGATCGCACCGTCGTCCGATCATCAAGAAGCGGTCGAAGGGGATCCTCGCGACCGCGGCGAGCATGTCCGACATCAACACGATGTCCGCGTTGATGTAGCAAACGAGCTTGTGCCGCGCCGCACTTTCTGCATGACGGAATAGGTCGTCCACCAGCGGCGTGCCGTGATCGTTGCGAGCTATCTCGGGAACGTGCCTGACGCCGAACTCGCGCGCCGCGTCGGAGGTTCCTTCTTCGTCTCCGAGCAACACGACGTCTTCCGCGGCCATCAGGTAGGTCCAGCTCGCGAGAGCATTCCTTTGGATCAAGTCGATGTGACCCACGAACGGCTTCGGTGTGGAGCACAGCGAGAGGCTCACGAAACGCGCGCCCGTCCTGCCAGACCGCCTTGCACCTTCGCCTCGTACCAGCCCGCTATCGCGGAGAGACCGATGCCGGTGAAGCCATCGAGGAATCCGCGCCGCCATACGAGACTCCAGAGAAAAGTCCGCAATGGGCGCCAGACACGGGACCATGTCGTGGCGCGCAGTCCTTCGTCCCAGCGGGCGGCCACCTCTCCCGGCAAGTACAAGCGCTGCTTGTTGAGAAGGTGCTGCCACGACTCGACCCAATGATGCTGGAACGCCATGTCGGGAACAGGCGGCAATGAGATGTAGTCGAAGCCAGGCTTTGGGCGGTAGTGACCGCGATGGTCCACTTCGATGACTTCGATCCGCCGCTGGTTGACGATCCCTGGAAAGTGGGTCTTGATCCCACCCCAGCGCCCGTATCGAAGCAGCTTGTCGCCGAAGTAGTTCTGATACGGCATGCCGATGATTGCGAGTTGAGGATTTTCGGTGATCAAGCCCTGGATCACGTCAACCGCACCGGCCGGGAATCGCATGTCTGGATCGAGCGACACGACCCAGTCAGTTTGGACGTGCGACAGTAAGAACTCGCGGGCCATCGGCGAGTTCGGGACCCACGGGTGGTCGAAGACGCGAGCCCCCCTGCCTCGCGCGATATCGATCGAACCATCCGTAGATCCGAGATCTGCAATCACGACATCTGAGCAGAAAGACACGCTGTCGAGGGTGTCTCCGAGATGGGCCGAATCGTTGAAACAGATGAGAGCCGCGGTCAGCGGAACGGGCATCAACGACGATCTGGTTCGTTCACGACGGCCGCGCGATCGGGTACATGATCAGACCAAGCAGTGGGGTGGATCCCGAACAAGCGCTGTGCCTTAGGCGCCAGATGATCCTCGATGAAGAAGCGGATGTACGCAACGTCGTCCTCGTCCAGGTGATCCGCGTGGCCGCCCACTTTTCCCTTGCGCATCCGCGCGGCGTTGGGATCGGAGACGTCGTACGGGTAGCTCGGGATCGGCACCTTGGCCTCGAGTTCCTTCATCCGGTCGAACGCACCGGCTTCGATGGCTCGGTCGAGGCTGCGATCCTCGACTTCGACGCCGGCGAACGAGAGGACGCGCGCGAGCTCATTGGGGGTGTCGCTCGATAGAGCTTCGTAACTGACGACGAGCGCGTCGTCGCGCTCGAGCCGATCCGCCCATGAGTTCAGGTAGTGAACGAGGTTCGGGATCCCTTCCACTTCGTCGCGAACGAAGTCGGAAAGCGGGCCGTCGAATCCCCTCTCTCGGAACCTGCGGCTGAAGTACTTCGACACGAGCAGATCCCGCGGATCCCGCACGACGAAGACGACGGGGCGCTTGGAGAACGGCCCGGCATTCGCGTCGAATTCGAGATGAGATGTAACGATCTCCGGGATGCGGTCGTCGTTGCGGAATCTGTAGGCAGATCGTCCCCTGACGGGGTCGGAGGTGTCGGCCGGCACGAGCCAGAAGAGGTTCTGGAAATCGACGTCGATGCCCAGCCCGTTCGCGTCGGCGAGATAAGTCGCGATCATGAACCGCAGCCACGTACGACCCGATTTCGGGTACGAGCACAGGAACGTGTCGGGAGGCTTCCGCAACGAATGACGAAGGCTCGCGTAGCGCCGCCGCACCCCGTTGCGCACGCGTTGGAACAATGCAAGCCTCCTGGTAGATCAAGACGACAGACGATCCGTACGAGAGTAGACGACGCGTCTGCCGAAGCCGGTGTGATAATCCCGCTCCACGCATGGATGGCGCTCCGAGATACCCAACGACGCTCTTGACGGCTCTATGAGGGCGGCCGTTACTGGAGGCTGCGGCTTCATCGGCTCAGCTCTGGTACATCACCTCGTGCGAGCCGGTCATGACGTCCTCGTACTCGACGATCTGTCGCTGGGTCGCATCGAGAACCTAGCGCCGGATACCCGCGATTCGACGGCAGTCGTCCAAGTGGACGTACGCGACGCCGACGCGGTCGCCGACACGATCAAGCGTCACGCTGCCGAAGTCGTTTACCACCTGGCAGCGATCCACTTCATCCCCACATGTGACCGCGATCCGCGCCGGGCAATCGAGGTAAACGTCGTGGGGACGCAGTCCGTGCTCGACGCGGTCGTCCGGTCGGGCGCCGTCCGTCGCATCGTTCTAGCGTCTACCGGGGCGGTGTACGCCCCCGACGACCGCCCGCATCGCGAAACGAGCGCGGTCGAACCTGTCGACATCTACGGCATGACAAAGCTGTGGGCCGAGCGGCTGGTCGCCTTGTTCCGGACGCAAACCGGCACCGAGGCGGCGATTGCCAGGCTGTTCAACACCTACGGCCCCGGCGAGACGAACGCCCACTTCATCCCGACGACGATCACGCAGGTCCAGCGCGGTGGCGATCTAGAGCTGGGAAACCTCTCGAGTTGCCGCGACTACGTCTTCGTCGACGACGTCGCGCGGGCGCTTCTGGCGATGGCCGCCGCGCCCGCCGCGGACGGCCCCCTCGTCTGCAACGTCGGTACCGGAGGCTGCGTCGACGGCCACACGGTTGTCGAGACGATCTGCGCGCTGTTAGGCAGGAACCCGACGATCCACGTGGCGCCCGACCGCGTGCGGGTCTCAGACCGACCGAAGCTCGTCAGTGATCCGACGCGTGCCCGAGAGCTGCTCGGCTGGGAGGCGCAGGTTCAGTTGGAAGACGGCCTGCGTCAAACGTTCGCGCGACCTTCCGCTGCCGGTGTCGAGCTCGATTCCGGCGTGTGACGATCCGGTTGCGCGACCGGCAACGGGTAACCGTGCTCTCGTAACGGTAGCGCTTCTCGCGCGGCAAGCAGAGCGTTGCTCTGGGCGAACAGCCTGCGCAGTTCCGCCTCCCAGACGTCATCGAGCTCGACTCTCTGCTCCTTACCTTTGAACAGCCACCCATGCAACCGGTCGCGCGCCCAAGATGCTCCCGGCACTTTGTGCAACGAGGTCGCCGGCAGAACACGTTGACGCAACGTCTGGTAACGAACGAAACGCTCGGTCCGACGCCCTCGCCGGTGTTGGTTCTGGAGGTAGCCGAAGCAGTCATCTGGGTCCAAGTGGATGATTCTCGCCAGCCGATCGGCGAAGGCACGCGGGTCCTGCGCCAGCTGCTCGAACATAAGGACGTGAACGCGGTCATCGCCAAAGAGCTCGTCATAGCGTTGCACAACGCTGCCGTATTGCAGCGTTCCGAGGACGCCGCGCGGGTAGATCGACATCAGATGCTCGAGCCAGTTCGTCAGCGTGACGTGCTTGTTCGCATACGGCCGCGGAACATCGTGGAGGAACCGACCCGTCTCGACGTACCACGACGGAACGACGTCGATCTGGTTGCGGATCGTGATCACGATCGACGCATCGGGGAAAGCGTCGTGAAGCCGCCGCGCTACCGTGCCGGGACCAAGCGCGTCACCGGCCGTCAGGCGTTCCTCCGACAGGAGACTGACGCCGCCCGTTCCCGCAGCGGCGCTGCACACGCGGTCCCGCGTGTCGGCTGGGTCGAAGAAGACATCGTCGACTCGCCGAAGAAGGTCGAGAGCGGGCCATACTTCGGAGCTCTTGTACGGCCTCCCGACATAGTTGATAAGGGGATGCTCGACGAAAAGGGCCTTCTGCAACGTAGTCGTCGCGGTCTTGGGATAGCCGACATGGATCACATCGAGCGGCGCGGATTCACCTCGCACAGGAACGATCGTATTCGATGGGTCCGCGCGGCCAATGTGATATCCCACCGTAGATGAGACGCGCCATCGACAACCTCACCGTGCTGATCGGCGACCGCGCGCTGCGTTTCTGGCTTGCCATCGTCGGGCTCGGAGTGGTGTCCGGCATCTTCGAGATGGTCGGCACGCTCCTCGTATTTGGTCTGCTTAGTCTGTTCGTTTCGTCGAGGACGAGCATCCATCTGCCCGTCCTCGGAACGATTACTGCCCCCAGCATGCCGAGGAACGATTTCCTTTTGCTCGCGGCAGCCGCGACCCTGCTCTTCTTCGTCATCCGTGGGGTGTACTTCGTCGTCGAGACCTACGTCGAGAATCGCATCGTTCTCAATACCGGGGTCGGTATCGCCGAACGACTCTTCCGCGGGTATCTCGACATGCCCTACGC
>JALZGD010000044.1:6043-12512 GCA_030861205.1 Actinomycetota bacterium | reverse complement strand
CCGTCGGGGACGACAGTGTGCGTATGCGATCCGCAGTCGGTCTCCACGAACTTGACCTGCCGTGGCTGCGCGGGGTTCGAGATATCGACGATACGGATGCCTTCTTTGCCCACGGAGTCGTCGGTGTTGTTGCAGACACCGTTCTTCACGCTGTTGGAACCAGGGGAATCGATGGACGCGATCAGGAAGTGGCCGACGATCGAAACGTCGTCTTGCGCCGCAGGACATTGGTAGAAGGTGATCTGCTTCAAGTAGGGGGCTTGCGGCAGGATCCGGAACAGTCCGATCCCCTCGTAGGACCCGGCGACCGCGAGATTCCCTTTGAAGGTCATGTCGGACCCCTCGGCCTTGAGGTCCTTGCCCATCATGATCGGCACCTGAGCCAGGCGGGTGATGTTGCCCGACTTCTCGTCGGCTGTCGGACCTGCGCTCGCAGGGGACTGGACTATCAGCGAGGTAGCGAGCAGGGTTAGGACCAGGCCGGCGATGCCTCGGCGCACGTGAAGCCCCCTTCATCGTTGGTGTCGGTCTACAACAACTTGGACAAAGCGGGCTGAAGTCCTTCCCGTGGACCGTTCCGGAGGCCGAACGCCGTGCTTGGGCTGGGTCTTTGGGCGGCGACTGCCTGCGATTGCGCGCCGTGACTCAGGGTGACTAACTTCAGGCGATGGAACGACGGGTTACGGCGGGGCCGGCTCTCTACTCGAGGATGCGCCGCGGCCTGACGGTTGCGATGGTCGGCGCGAACATGCTTGGGGCCGTACTCGTATTCGTCTTCTTGACGTTCGTGGTGCCTACTCCCACGATCCCGAACGCACACCACGTAACCGTTGTGAATCTGTCGACCTTCATCCCGGTCCTATTCGTGGAGCTCGTCGTCGGCGTCAGGTGGTCGCTGCGGATCAGTGCCGGAATTCGTGACTGGCTTTCTTCCGACCGACCTCCAACGGTCGTCGATCGCGATCTCGCGCTGCGCCACCCGATGAAAGTGACCACGGTTATCGCAGGCCTGTGGGGGTTCGCGGCAGTGGTGTTCGGCGTCCTCAACTCGTTCTTCTCGCGCGCTCTTGGCATCGAGATCGGCGTGACGATCGCCCTCGGTGGCCTGGGAACCGCTGCGGTGTGCTACCTCGTTTTCGAGAGACTGCATCGTCCCGTAACGGCTCGTGCCCTTGCGCAAGGACCGCCCGCTGCTGCACCGGTCCCAGGCGTCGCCGCTCGCCTCGTTCTCGCGTGGGCCTTCGGGACGAGCATCACGGTTGTCGGCGCCGGCCTCGTGGCAGGCGCGTATCTCTTCGACAACGCCGGCTCACCCCGTCGATTGGCCGCCACGATCGTGTTCCTTGCCGTGACCACACTTATTGCTGGGCTTGCAACGGTAATCATCGCGGCCCGGTCGATCGCTGATCCCGTCGATTCGGTGAGGAGGGCGCTCGCCGAGGTGGAGGCAGGAAACGTCGGAGTCGATCTGCCCGTCTTCGACGGCAGTGAGATCGGCCTGTTGCAAGCGGGGTTCAACAAGATGATCGCTGCCGTCAGAGAACGTGATCGGATCCGGGATCTTTTTGGTCGCCACGTGGGAGAGGACGTTGCACGCGCAGCCCTCGACCGAGGTGTCGCTTTGGGCGGAGAGGAACGAGACGTCGCGGTGCTATTCGTCGACGTCGTGGGCTCTACGGCGTTCGCGGCTGCTCACGAACCGTCGGTCGTCGTCGATGCGCTCAACCGGTTCTTTGCCGTCGTGGTGCAAGTCGTGACGGGCCAAGGTGGATGGGTCAACAAGTTCGAGGGTGATGCGGCTCTGTGTGTCTTCGGAGCACCCAATGCCCATGCCAACCCATCGGCGGCCGCGCTAACTGCTGCGCGCGAGCTCCACCTGCGGCTCACGACCGAAGTGGAGGAGATCGATGCTGCCATCGGAATCTCTGCGGGCCGCGTCGTCGCCGGCAACATCGGTGCGGCCGAGCGGTTCGAGTACACGGTCATCGGGGATCCGGTAAACGAGGCCTCCCGCCTGACGGATCTTGCAAAGACGCTCCGAGAGCGAGTTGTTGCCTCCGCAGCGATCGTTCGTGAAGCGTCAGCACCGGAAGCGAGCCGCTGGGTGCTGAGAGAGCCGGTATCGCTGAGGGGCCGGGACGAACCAACACCAATAGCAGTTGTGCTCGCCGACGCTCCCGGGTCGCGCTGACAAACCCCGACCACTCAGCCGGTGAACGAAGAACCGTCGCCCAAGCGAAGTTACGCCGGCAGCCCTTCCTCCTGAAGCGTCAGGTCGATGGCCTTGTCCCAGGTGGACGCGATCTTGTCCCGCATCGATTTTTCGTCGGCGAGGTTAAGGCGCGCGACCTCAGCCGTCTCGTCATCGCCGGCTCTCGTTGCGAAGCGCTCGAGCAATTCATATGCGGCGATCTCGAGGCTCTCGGTGACGAAGGCATCGCGCGCGTTCTGTCCTGGACGGTCGTTTCGGATCTGGTCGAGCATCCCTTTGAACGCGGCGCTCAAAAAGGCGGCACCCTCCTTGATCCTGCTCTTTCCGGCCCCGAAGGCTTCCAGGCGTCCTTCGAGCAATTGCTTGTGACGCTCGGTCTCGGTGATGTGATGCTCGATGATCGACTTCATCTCCGCATCGTCGGTGTGAAGAAGCATGCTCTTCATCATTAGGAGAGAGTTCTCTTCCATAGCGTGCGCGTCCTGAACGTATTCGAGGAGCTTTGCCTGGAACTCGACGTCGTTCGACCCCATCGTGACCTCCTGTGTTGAGAATCGCGGTTTCCGGCTCCCGGCGCGTCTGCAGGAGTCGTTAGCCCTCCGATACCCATCTGACGCCGCGCCGAATCAGCCGTCGCGGATCCACGATCGAGATCAGAGCTTCGGGGCTTTGATCTTGTAGATGCCTCGACCGAATGTCCCGGCGTAGAGGCTGTGGTTCGTCGGTACATATTTGATGTCGTCGATGGGAGCGAGCGGCAATCCTCGGCCGACCTTCAACCAGTGGATCTGGACGGCGTTCGACGCGTAAACGCCGACATCGGTCGCCACGTAGACCGTGTGACCGCGGAGGACTACGTCGCTGACGGGAGCTTTCGGAAGGTTGGCTGTGATGTTTTGCCATGTCTTGCCCCCGTCGAGCGTGCGCACGATATGGGCGGCGTCATCGCCTTGCTTGTAGCCGGAGAAAGTCACGTAAACGATCTTCGGGTTCTTTTGGCCGACCGCGACGTGCGTGATCCACAACGTCGGCAGATCGGGGCTCGTGACTTGCGTCCACGCCGGCCCGCCGGTCGTCGTCTGCCACAGCTTCCCGTCGTCGGTCCCGGCCCAGATGATGTTGGGATCCGCTTTCGTCAAAGCCAGTGTCGTAACGGTTCCGTAGTGAGCTGCGTAAAGCGGGTTCGTCTCACGGCCGGCATCCCCGCCGCCGAGGTCGGGGCTGATCGGCGCCCAGTTCGAGCCCTTGTCGGTCGACTTGTTCACGACGTCGCCGGCGTAATAGACGGTGCTCGGATTCTTCGGGTCGAATTCGATCGGCGACAGCCACCCATGACGGTCTGAAACCGTTTGTTGGTCGAACTCGTTCATGTTGTCGCCGCCGTCGGTCGATACCGCGCACGAGCCGTACTGCGAGCACGCATAGACGTTCTGCGGATCCTTCGGATTGATCCGGTTCTCGACTCCGTCGCCTCCGTAATACCCGTTCCAATCGTCACCGCCCCACGAGCGCAGCGACCCGTTGTCTTGCACTCCTCCGTTGATTCTCTTTGGGTCTTTCGGCGAGACGTCGATCGTGAAGAACTGGTTGAACGGCTCATAACGCGAGTGGATCCACGACTTCGATGCGCCGTTCTTATCAGATCGGTAAACGCCTCCGTCGTTGCCGAGGTAGACGCGGTTTTTCGTCGTCGGATCCCACGCGAGAGAGTGGTAGTCGACGTGCGTTCCGGAGTTGACCGAGAAGTTCAAGCCCCCATCGGTCGATTCCGACAGCATGTAGCCCATCAAGAAGATGTGGTTCGAGTCTTTCGGGTCGACGTACCCGCGCCCGAACCACCAGCCATAGACGAACTGTGAGTCCGGTAGGTCTTTCGAGCCCGGTGCGAGCACCCACGTCTGCCCGCCATCCGTCGACTTGTACAGCCCGTCGAACAGGCCTTCGGTGTCGTTCGCGTAAAGCGCGTACTGGTTCTCCGGATGCGACGGATCGATGATCACGGCAATGCGGCCGGCATCGTTGTTGCCCGGAGGCAAGCCATTATTGGCAGTGAGACGCGTGAACGTTTTTCCACCGTCGGTCGATCGGTAGACACCGGATCCCGGTCCGGCGTAGCGCCGGTAGTCCGCGTAGCGGAAGCGATCCCACGTTGCGGCAAGCATGTTCTTCGGGTTCTTCGGGTCGATCGCGATGTCGACCGCGCCGGTCGTGTCGTTGTCCGGTGTCAACACGAGTTTCCATGACTTGCCGCCGTCGGTCGTGGCGTAGAGACCGCGCTGACCTCCGGCCGCGTACAGATCACCGGTTACCGCAACGAAAACGTGTTTGGGATCTTTCGGGTCGACCATGATGCGGCCGATCGTGCTCGAGTTCCGCAAGCCGACGTTGTGCCAGGTCTTGCCTCGGTCGGTCGACTTGTAAACGCCGTTGCCTCCGTAGGTGATCGAACCTCCTCCAGGGTTCGATTCGCCCGTGCCGGCCCACAGGGTCCCGTCAGGTCCCATCGTCAGAGCACCGATGGCCTGGGGCATCGACTTCTTCCAGATCGGGCGGAAGGTGTCTCCCGCGTCGGTGCTTTTCCAGACGCCACCGGACGCCGCCGCTATGTAAACGACGTTCTGCAGCTTCACGTCGGGGACGACGTCGGTCACGCGGGCTCCGATGTTGGCGGGGCCGATGAATCGCCAGCGCTTGTGCGCGACGCCGGGTGACGACAGCCGGGTCTCGGCCGCGACCGCACGACGCTGGCGGTCGATCGAGCGGATCACCTGGGGGGTGATCCTGCCGCCACCCATCAGGCGCTGCGTGATGAACCCGTCTTCGGGCCCCTCGCGTTCTTCTTCGGTCTGCGCCGTCGCCGGCGCTCCAGCCGTCGGCTTGAGCTCGGCCCGTGGCGGGCGGGGTAGCGCGGCCGACAGCCCGGCCCCTATCAAAAGAGCGAAAGTCACGAGCACTGCGAGCGTTCGCCGAGCGACACCAGACACCTGAGGCCTCCATCAATCGGGGTCTTTCGGACATATTTCGCCACGTCTGGCCGCAATCCTGGGCGGCCGACGGGGTCAAGAACTATGGGGAATGGGCGAAATGGGCCATTCCGTGGCCATGCCCATTTGTGGCACTCTGTCACGGTGACTCTTCCAGATTCTGGCCGTTTCGTTGCGGCGAGATCCGGGGTGCTCGGGGCACTTCTCGCCGTGAGCGTCGTCGTGCCCGGCATCGCGATCGCCGCGCCGGCGAGTGCTACCGCCGCGCCGTCGAACACGACCGCGCCCACGATCTCGGGGACCCCGCAGGTCGGCTCGGTCCTCACTGCATCGACAGGGACGTGGTCGGGAACGCCGACCTCGTACTCCTATCAATGGCGGCGTTGTGGAGCCGCGACTTACCAGCAGGCGATCTTGGCGGATTCTCCCGCTGCGTACTGGCGACTCGGCGAATCGTCTGGGACGGTCGCGGCCGACTCGTCTGGGAACGGACACCCCGGCTCTTATCTGGGAACGCCCACGCTCGGTTCTGCAGGAGCCGTGCCTGGTGACACCGCCGTGTCGTTCAACGGTAGCTCCCAGAACGTTTCCGTCCCGGATTCCTCGACCGCGCGGCTGGACGGCAGCTTCACGATCGAGTTCTGGGCGAAGGTCAACTCGTTCATCAATTCGTGGCCCGGCATCCTGAAGAAGGGTGCCTCCGGCTCGACTTCGACCGGCTACCTCGTCTGGTACGGAGCCGACCTGCAGCCCGTGTTCAAGCGAGCGGGTTTCGATGGGAAGAAGACTTCGGTTGCGGGTGCGCTGTCGACGTCGAGGTTCCGGTATTACGCGATCACTTACGACGCGACGACGTCCAGTCTGCGGTGGTACGTCGACGGTTCGCCAAACACCGCGTATAGCGGCCTCACCTTCCCGGGGAACTCGACGACGGCGAACCTTCTGCTGGGCACGGGCGACCAAGGGGCGAACGAGACTCTTGACGAAGTAGCGCTGTACAACCGACCGCTCGGGGCGGCGACCATTGCACAACATTTTGCGTCGTCGGCTGGGTGTAGCGACATCGCGGGAGCGACAGCGTCGACCTATAGTCCGGTTCAGGCTGATGTGGGGTCGACGTTGCAGGTCGTTGTGACTGCGACTAACTCGACTGGGTCGTCTTCGGCGCAGTCCGATCGCACGCAACCCGTCGTCGCCGCATCCAATCCATCCCCGAGCCCGTCACCGACTCCCTCTACCGGAACGTCGAAGCCGACAGTCCAAAGCCCTCCCT
>JALZGD010000044.1:471-6033 GCA_030861205.1 Actinomycetota bacterium | reverse complement strand
GGTATGGAGCGGCTCGCCCACGTCGTACTCGTACGCATGGCAGCGATGCGGTGGCTACGCGGGACAGGTCCTATCGGATTCACCATTGGCGTACTGGCGGGTGGGCGAGTCGCCCGGAGCAACTACGGCTGCCGACTCGAGTGGCAACGGGAATGCCGGCCATTACGCTGGTGGGACGACCCTGGGTGTGGCGGGCGCAGTAGTGGATGGCAACCCAGCCGCGCGATTCGACGGTGTCACCGGTGAAGTCAGCGCCGCAGATACTCCTAGTCTTCGTCTCAACGGCAACTTCTCGATCGAGTTCTGGGCGAAGTTAGACGCGTTTGCAAACACGTGGCCCGGCATCATCCGCAAGGGAAAGTCGGGGAGTACCGGGACCGGATATCAGATCTGGTACGGATCTGACCTTCGTCCGACGTACAAACGAGCGGGCGTCGACGGCCGCAAGGTAAGTGCCTCGGGAGCGCTATCTGCCGCTGCGTACAAGGATTACGTACTCACATACGACGCGAGTGCGGGGACGCTGCGGTGGTTCGTCAACGGGGTGCTCGATTCGACTTATACGGGCCTCTCCTTCCCGAGCTCCACCGACGTCGGGGCGGTCGAGCTCGGGCGCGCCACGGATTTCGGGGACGAGTTCCTCGATGACATTTCGATGTATTCGACTGTCTTGAGCCCCGCACGCGTGTCGGCTCACTACGCAGCCGCAACTAGATCGTGCACCGACATCCCGGGCGCGACCTCGGCGACGTACACGGCCACCTCGACAGACGTCGGCGCGACTCTCCGAGTGGTTGTGACCGCGTCGAACTCGGCAGGCTCTAGCTCCGCCGCGTCGGACCAGACGGCCCCCGTCGCCGCGGCCGTGACCCCGGCGCCGAGTCCGTCCCCGACTCAGAGCAGCTCTCCGAGCGACCCGGTGATCGCTGCAGTGGGAGACATCGCATGCGATCCTCTCGACCCCGACTTCAACGGTGGAGCGGGAACGAACGGTGAGTGTGAAGACCGCTCCGTTGCTGCTCTCATGTCGGGAAAGAACCTCGCGGCGGTCCTTCCTCTCGGCGACGAGCAATACGAATGTGGGCCGTTGGCTGCCTTCCAGCAGTCGTACGACAAGGCGTGGGGTCAGTTCAATTCGATCAGCCGTCCGGTCGCCGGCAACCACGAATACAACACGGAAGCAGACTCCTCTGGTGTGCCGCACACCGCGTGCAGCAGTACGCCGGGAGCCGGTTATTTCGACTATTTCGGGGCTGCTGCAGGCGACCGAACCAAGGGCTATTACAGCTATGACGTCGGGTCTTGGCACCTGATCGCGCTCAACTCCAATTGCGGACAGGGCCCTTCCATCGGGTGTGCGTCGGGCTCGCCGCAGGAGCAATGGCTGCGCGCCGACCTTGCCGCTCACAGCAATCTCTGCACGCTTGCCTACTGGCACGCCCCGAGATTCACGTCGGGATCGGCGGGAAATAACGCCAACTACTCGGCGTTCTGGAACGACCTCTACAACGCCAAGGCCGACGTCGTCGTGAAAGCCCACGCGCACATTTACGAACGTTTCGCGCTGCAGAACCCGAGCGAGCAGCCCGATCCGAACGGTATCCGTGAGTTCGTGGCCGGCACTGGAGGGGCCACCCACCACGCAGTCACCACCGTGCAGCCGACGTCCCAGGTGAGAGACAGCACCACGTACGGAGTCCTCCAGCTCACCCTTCACCCTGCCGGCTACGACTGGCGCTTCGTCCCCAACGCCTCCGGCGGTTTCACGGACTCGGGCTCTGGCGCCTGCCACTAGTGCTGGAGTGATCTGCAGCTGATATGGGGGATTCGTCCTCTTTGCGTCGAAATAGCGAGTAAGGACGCGCACGCTGCCGTCCACTCGGCTGGCATGGAGGAACGGATGAAACGGCTGCAAACCCCACTGTTATCGCTTCTGTTGGCGAGTCTTCTCGTCGGTGCCCTCGTAGCGCGAACCCCGACGCACGTCTCCGCGCACTCGGCCCGGGCGCACAAGAAGCGCGGCGTTCGAGTCGTCCGCGACAAAGCGGCCGGCCGCTACACGTTCCAGGACTTCTCGCCGCCTGAGCAGAAGGACACGACGATCGAGCCGTCGATCGCGGTCAACCCTGCCGACCCGAAGAACGTCGTCACTTGTTACCAGGTCGGTCGCGTCGACGGTGGCGGTGACCAAGACAATGGCTGCGCCACGTCATTCGACGGCGGCAAGACGTGGAAGGTGCAGAACCTTCCGGGGTTGACGCCTGATTCCGGTGGCGGCGACTTCGACCGCGCGTCCGACGCCGTCGTGGCGTTCGGGCCGAAGAACGTCGTCTATGCGAACGACCTCGTGTTCGACGACACGTCCGACAACGGTCTTCGGAGCGCCATCGTCACCAACGTCTCGAAGGACGGCGGCCGAACCTGGGGTCCACCGGTCGTCACGATCGACGACCAAGGCGGCGGCGTCAACGACAAGAACTGGGTCATCGTGGACAACAGCAAGGCCGACGGTCATCACTACGGTCGCGTTTATGTGGTGTGGGACCGCATCGTTCCGGTACTCGAGTCCCATTCCGACGACGAGGGCCAGACGTGGAGCCCACCGAGCGTGATCTACCCGGGCCAAGGCATCGGCGCGATGCCGGTCATTCAACCCAACGGCGACCTGACCGTCATCTTCGATTCGTTAACGCAGCAAGGCCCGCCACCGGGTCAGCCCGAAGCAGAAGGAGACCAGTTCGGCGCGGATCGGTTGTCCGCAGCAACAGCGGTTGGAGCCGGAAGGGTGCCATCTCAGAGCCCGCTGGGCTGGAGCCCGGCGGTCACGATCGAGTCGTATCAAGGCAACGAGGTCCGACTGCAACGCGCCGGCACTTTGCCGACCGCGGCGATCGACGACAAGACAGGGCGGATCTACGTGTCGTGGGAGGACGCCCGGTGGCGCAAGGATTCGCCCAATGCCGCGCCCGAGAACGACATAGCGATCTCGTGGTCCGACGATGGGGGCGTGACGTGGACGCCGGCGAAGAAAGTGAATCCGGGCAAGGGCGGCGGCCGAAAAGATCATTACAACCCGATGCTTGCCGTCGGGCCGGACGGGAGCGTCCGTCTCGGTTACCTGGTACGGCGAGAAGGCGCGAGCGAATCAGACTTCAGCCCCTTCGTTAAGACCTACTTCCAGCAGTCGTTGAACCACGGCAAGAAGTGGAGCAAGCCGCTCATCCTCAATCGCCAGCGATCCGACGTTCGGTTCGCCGCGTACTCGAGAGGGGGGGCCTTCTTCGGCGACTACAACCAGATGGCCGCGGCAGGCTCGTGGACTTACATCACCCGATGCATCGCCTACGCGCCTTACGCGGGGGCGCCCGCGACCTTCCCACCGAAGATCCATCACCAGCAGACATGGGTTGGGGTCGTGGACTCGGACGGCAACGGTCGCCCGTAGCTCTTCGAGAAACCCGTTGAGAACAAAGGGCCCGGCGTCGCCGGGCCCTTTGCGTTTCGAACGGTGTTATCTCTGCTGCAGAACCTCGTAACTGCGGCGAGCGGGGTTGTTCGGGAAAAGCAGTAGGAGTGCGGCGTCGGCCGGAGCCGTTCCCCGGGTCACCGTGACCGAGTCCGCTGGCGAGCAGTCGCGGCCCCCGAAGAACCCGCCGCAAGTCAAGACGGAGGTCTTCAGCGCGGGGTGCGTGGCATCGAGCGTCGGACCGTAAGTCCCGGTAGCGGGATCGATGTCTCCGAGAGTGTCGCAGAACTCTGCCGGGACGTCGCCCGAGAACCTTCCCGTACACGCGGTCACCGAGTAAGCGAGCTTGCTACGTGAATCGGCAAGCCCTATATCGGTGGCGTTGACGGGCAGACCTATCACTGCCGAGTTGTAGTACGAGTAATCCTGCGAGTAGGTCTTTACGCATTGGTCGAACGGCGACTGCTGCGATAGATCGTAGAGACAAACGTCGCTCCCGAGGGGAGTCTTGACCAGCAGGTAGTCCGCCTTGAGCGTGGGATCGGCAAAGACGCCGTCGGCGCCACTGTCGATCGCGACGTCAACCTCGAGCGTCTCGGTGGTGTTGTGGAGCGCGTAGGTGGCTGCGCCGAACTCGATGGGCTCGGTGATCGTGTCGGCGTTCGACAGGAACTCCGTCCACGACAGTCCCAACAAGGGATCGGTTCCCGTGGGCAGGTCGGCCGCGGTGCCGTCGATCGACGCACCGGTGAACGAACGCGCACCGATCGCCGTTAGGTCCTCTTCGCCGTGGCTCCCATCGTTTCCTTCGGCATCTCCGAGCTGATAGATGTCGGCTTCGCTCGTTCCGGCCCCCACATTGTTGATACCGAACGAGGCCGATCCGCTGGCGAGATCGAGGTCCTGCACCGTCGCGGAATCGTCCGATGCGCTCATAGGGACGACATGCCACGGGACGCCGAACTTGTCGGTTCCCGAGGTGCCGCTTTCTTTGATCTGTATCACTCCATCCGTGTTCCCCAAGAACGCGTACCAACCGAAGAGTCGCCCGTTGACGCCGATAGCCGCCGGGTCGACAATCAGCTGAACTTTCACTTTCTGATGTTGGCCGGGACGTAGACGGAAGACGGCCTTCTTCCCGGTGAACTCGCATCCCGGCAGCAACAGCTCTACGTCTGCAACACGTGCGGGGTAATCGGAATAGCGGTTCCGTGCAACGACGTCGTAGTGGCGCAACCCGTTGCTGTTATTGGTGATCGATACCCCGCGCGTCAACGTGATGGGATGAGCGACCCTGCGTAGACCGAACGATAGGCTCCCGGGAGTGGCCAGCGAGTCGGCGAATGCCGATTGGTCGGCTTGCACTCGACCGGCGCCCTGCACCGTCGCAGGAACGGGCCCGGCGCCGTTGATGTCCTTGATCCCTCGACGTTTCGCCTGATTCATGATGAGCGCCTTGATCGCATCGGGCGACCACTTTGGATGGATCTGTCGCAGCAGAGTTGCGACTCCCGACACGTGTGGCGTCGCCATGGACGTTCCCGATTCCGTGAGCGCACCATCGCCGCTACCTGCTCGCGCCGACGTGATGTTGAATCCGGGTGCAACTACGTCCGGCTTCAACAAGCTCGTTACTCGAGCTGGCCCTTCCGATGAGAAATCGGTGATCCGATCCGGGTAGCCGGGGATCGCAGTTCTCTTTTTGTTGAAAGTGACGTTGAGGTTGTTCGAGTTGTACGACGACGGCGCGTCGGGGCTCACCGCGCCCGCGAGCACCGAACCGTCCGCAGTGCTGATCGAGAACGCTGGGATCGTGACCTGCGCGGCCGACACGTCCGGCGAGAACTCGGCCGCAGGCCCATTGAACCCCGACCACAGCAGTACCGCTCGGGCGCCGGCTTTCTGCGCGTTCAGCACTTTGTCGTCCGCGAAACAGTCACCGGCCGATGCAGGTCCTTTGAAGACGAATGCGATCTTGCCTGCAAATGGCTCACCCGCAACCGGGTCGCACAACTCACGATCTTGAGCGCTGGGCATCCCCTGCGCATCTGCCGGCGCGTCGATCGCGCGAGCGTCCACGACGTCGTCTGTGATCG
>JALZGD010000044.1:0-461 GCA_030861205.1 Actinomycetota bacterium | reverse complement strand
CACCCTTGGTGCACGATCACGCCGTGGTCGGGGAAGTCGGTGATCCCTGCCGGCCTGTTGACCGCGATCGTCTGCGCGTCGAACTCGTGGATCGAGGCGCCAACCGTGATCACATCCGGAGCAGCTGCCGGAGTCCCGAGCACGTACGCGCTGCCACCCGCTGGTTGGTTGTTGTCATTGCCCGCGGCAGCGACGAACACGGTTCCCGTGCGGACGACCTTCTCTGCAGCGCGAGCCTCGGTCGAGCTCTCCGTCCCGTAGTCGACACCGCCCGAGAATGAAAGAACGTCCGCGTGATCGCGTGTGCTCCCGTCCTGGTTCGGGTCGACCGCTCGCTCATAACCGGCGACCAAGACGTCGTCCGTTGAATTCCCTTCGTCCCACACTTTGATCGCATAGATCTTCGCCTTGGGCGCGACGCCGGGAGCGATCTTGCCGCGCACCCCTTTGCCGCAGCACGT
>JALZGD010000208.1 GCA_030861205.1 Actinomycetota bacterium | reverse complement strand
GTCGACGACAAGAACTTCGTCCACGGGCAGGGATGTCAGCCGCGTCACGACGTCGATGACCCAAGCCTTGCGGTTGTGAGCGAGGATGATCGCCGATACCGACGACCCGCTGGGCGCGGGTCGAGACGCCGGGAGGCTCACAGCGATGGAGTCTAAGCACGCGTGCACCGCCGGTGATGACCGCGCTCGAGCGCAGGGTTCGGCTTGACAGTGACTCTCCAGGGCGCGACATGAAGACCCCCGAGCGATCTGCTCCCGAAGCAACGCTGGTACAGGGAAGCAACTCCCAACGCTACGCGCGCAATGCAGTGTGGTTGTTGGTCGGCGAGGTCGGCGGAAAGATAGCGAGCCTTGTTTTCGTCGTGTTCGTCGCGCGTTCGCTAGGCGCAACTCAGTACGGGTACTTCTCGTTCGCTCTTTCGTACGCGGGGATATTTCTCCTATTCGGTGCGTGGGGCATCCGCGCGGCCCTGCTGAGAGATCTCGCGCGTGATCGAGATCGGATCTCAGAGCTCTTTGCGAGCGGCCTCGTGTTGCGAACCGCCTTCGGGGCCGCGGGGATGATTGCCGCTCTCGCTTTGTCCCCGCTATTCGTCAACGTCAAGGACGCCTTTCTTACGGTTCTCATAGTTGGGACAGCCGTTTTCTTCGACGAGCTCTCCACTTTCTTGGAGATCGTCTTCAACGCGTTCGAGCGGATGAAGTTCGGAGCGCTGGCGCTCCTGATCAATCGTTTCGTCTCGACGGTCCTCGCCGTGCTCGTGCTTCTCTTCGCTCGGAGCCTCGTATGGGTGTCGGTTACCTACATGGCGGGCTCTCTGCTCGCTCTCTCGTTCGCCTGGTACACGCTCAAGCGATTCTTCCCGCCCGTGCACCTGCGCGACGCGCGACGGGCAACGGTCGTCACTTTGTTGAAAGAAGGCGCACCGTTAGGGGTTGCGACGTTTCTCAATTCGACTCTGTTCAGGGTCGACTCGGTGATGCTGCAGGCGCTTCGAGGGGCTACGGAGGTCGGTATCTACGGGGCCGCGTATCGCTTCCTCGAGTCGTTCCTGTTCGTCTCCTGGGCTATCGCGACGCCGGCGTTTCCTCAGATCTCTCGTGCGGGCAAGGGCGAGCGCTCGCTCAAGACGTACGTGATGGCGATGACGCTGATCCTGTCGTTCTACCTCCCGGTGGCGGTCATCGGCCCGTTCGCGGCACGGTGGGCAGTCGTCGAGCTGTTCTCAGCCCGATATGCGGCGGCGTCGCGAGCCGTCTTCTGGCTAACGACTGCGGCCGCGCTGTATGCGATCGCATACACGAGCAGACTCTGCGCGATCGCGTTGGGCGATCGAAAGCGCGTCGTCGCGATCGCGGCCATCACGCTCGCGATCAACGTTGCCTTGAATGCGGTGTTCATTCCTCGGTTCGGATTCGTCGCGGCCGCAGCGAACACCGCGATCGCCGAAGTGATCGAGGCGACGCTCCTGACGCTGCTATTCCTTCGATCGGTGGACGCGTCTGCTTCGGGACGAAGCCTGGTGATCCCCGTGACGGCCGCCGCCGTGACGGGCGTCCTTCTCTGGATCACGGGCGTGCACGGATTGTCTGCCGTCGTCGTTGCTGCACTGGTTTATCCGAGCGCTCTGATCGTATCGGCGCGGCTGATCGCACCTGATGTCCTCGGTCAAGCGAGGAGCTTCCTTCGCACGCGTCGAGGCTAGCCTTCGGGTCGCCGGGCAAGCCGCGTCGCGAACCGCGGAACGAGATCCATGAGGTACCGCGTGAGGGGGCCGCGATCATCGGGATCGGAGATCGGGTGGATCGCATCGTGCCCGTACCGCAAACGGTTGAATCGCCTTCCCGGTGCGCCCCACTCGCTTTTCTCGAGCGCCCTAACCAGATCACCTTGGAGCCAGCGATATCGGACGTCGGCGACGGGTTCGAGCGCGGGCTGCACTGGCCTGTTCGTCGCGAGAGCCGCCCACGTGGCCGGCAGGTTGATGCCTGCGCCGAGAGCTAGGGCCATCGAACCGTAGAACCGACCGTTCAGATCGATGAGCCGCGGCTCGCCGTCGTCGGGGCGCATGAACTGGAGTTGAGCGAGCCCTCGCCATCCAAGGTCGGACATGAACCGCTCGATCCGAGTCAACAGCGCGCGATCGAGAGGAACGCTGCGCGCGCGAACGTTTCCTCCGGGAGACGACGGTCCCGCCTCGTCGCTGATCTGTTGGAATGCCGCAACGACGCGATGGTCGTCGTCGGCGACGACGGCCACCGCCATGAGCTTGCCGGTGATCCACTCTTGCAGCATCGGCTGGCCGCCGGCGCTGCGGATCGAGTGCGCCGCTCGACTGGCGTCCGCGGCGCTTGAGACGAACTGAGGGTGCAATCGGGCGTTGGTTGCCCCCCACTGCCAATGCAACCGCGCTTTCACAACCGCCCGGGCCCGTACCTCCGCGCAAGCTTCGTCGGTGGCTTCCACCGTGGACGGGATCGCGATCCCATTGCGATCCGCGATTGCCGCCAGCTCCAACTTGTCCACGGCCCTCATGACGTTTTCGTGAGACGCGTAGGGAACGACGCATTCGATCTCGTCGCGAGTGGCAGACGTCGCTACGACTTCCGCGTCTCCTGCGCCGAAACAGATTTCGTAGCCGCCGGTCTGCACCGCCCCGTTCAGACCGCTCAAGAAGCCCGCGACATCATCGTGTGGCGAGGGCACCCGATGCCAAGCAGACGAATAGCGGGAGGCTGCGGCAAGACCCTTGGGAGTAGGCGACCCGATACCAACCGTCCACCCCGCCCTCCCCAAAGCTCGAGTTGCTGCGATGGCGGCGAGCGTCCGTCCTTCTTCGAGGATCAAGGCCCTCATGAACGCACTATTTCCAACGCTCCGTCGACGATCCCAAGCGCACCTCGGAAGTCCAGATTGATGACTCTGTGGCACAGCAACACGCCAATGAGCGCGGCGAACTGGATCCGCGCCAGAAGCGTTTGAGGAAAGTTCTTCTTGAATAGATAGGAACGATTGACGACGACCTGTCTACCGAACGCTCGTCGATCCCGTCCGGCGAAACCCTTGTTGTGATGGTGGACGACGATGCTCGGCACGTATCGGATCCTTCCGAGGCGCGAGAGGCGGAACGAGAAATCTTCGTCTTCGGCAAGGGCATATCCCGTCAGGGTTTCGTCGAATCCGACCTCCCGAGCGTGCCTCGTGCGGGCGACCATGAAACACCCCTGCATGATCTCGACGTCCATCGACCGATCGGGATGCGTGATTCGCCGGGGGTAGCCGAATCGAGTGAAGCTCCCTTCGCTTCCTCCTCCCGGCAGCAGCGCGCGGATGGCCGATTCTTTGCCACCGACCGCGTTGCTCGATGGTTCGACGATCCGTGCAGCAAGACCGACGACCGAGGTGTCGGTCAGGTAGCTCGCAAGTCGAGCAAAGACGTCGCGAGGAACGCTGACGTCGTCGTCAAGGAAGACGGTGACATCTCCAGTCACCTCCTCGAGGCCGCGGTTCCTCTGATGCGTCAGTCCGGCCGCGGAGTGAAGGTATCGAAGCCCTTCGATCCCGTTGCTCGCGCCGCTGACAATTCCCTCGGCCGATCGGTCCATATCGCCATCGACGACGATCGTTTGGTCCGGAAGGGGGTCGCACGCGCTGAGACTCTCGAGGGTCTCTGCAAGCGAATCGAGCCTGCCGAGCGTAGGGATCACGACCGAGAACGTGTTTTGCACTCGGTCATGTTCGCAGAGCACGTTGTTCCCCCGTGCGACTGATGAAAGAGCAGGCTGCTTTAATGGAAACGGTGCCGGAACGAGGGCGAGTGAAGAGATGCGCAAAAGCGTAACCACGCTTGCCGCCCCTCTCGTGCTCGGCATCGCGGCAGCGCTTGTCGTGACCTCCACCCCTGCGGTCTCTCAGACCCAGACCTCTGTGTTCCACGCAACGGCGGACGCGTTCGTGAGAGAGGCGACCCCGCACCGCAACTACGGCTCCTGGCATTCACTGAGGACCCGCGAACGGCCGCGTGACAGGAGCTTCGTACGGTTCTATGTCGCTGCCGTGAACGGCGACATCGTCAGCGCTCGACTGCTGCTTTGGGCCCGGCGCTTCTCGGCATCCGGGATCGCCGTCCATCAGGTCGCCGGCGAGTCATGGGAAGAGAGTTCTGTCACCTGGAGGACTGCCCCACGGCCGGCGATCGCGACTTCGGGGCCGGTCCGCGCGCACACGTGGGTATCGATCGACGTCACCAGCCAGGTTGGGAAGCTCAGCCACAGCGGCGAGATCGACTTTGCCCTGTCATCGTTCTCCCGGAGCAGGATGCTTCCACTCGGAAGCAGGGAGACGTCCCGTGGTCCGCGATTGAGGCTGCGAGTCGAGCCCATCCCTACATCGACGCCGACTTCGGTGGCCACCAGCCCAACCCCGAGCGCGTCGCCGACGGCGTCACCGAGGCCGTCGCGTTCTCCAACGCCGTCACCCTCGGCA
>JALZGD010000043.1:9090-12537 GCA_030861205.1 Actinomycetota bacterium | reverse complement strand
GGATCACGCGCATCGGCGATCTCCGGGGTACGTCACTAGCGCGACTCGACGCGCTTCTTCAGATCGTTCAACGCTCCGCGAACGATCTGCTTCTCCGCTTGTCGCTTCAAGAATCCCGGCAACTTGAAGCCGGGATCGATCGACGTCTCGTATTGGACCTCGGTCACATCGTCAAACTCGTCGAACGCGTACGAGCCACTTAGCTCTTTCACGTCGCCTTCGATCAAATGCCACGAGAACCTTTCGGGGGCATCCGAGTAGTCGTATCCGAGTGTGTACGTGACTGTTTTGACGCGAGCGTCGACCTTGAACCAGACCCTCACTGCGCGGCCCTCGGCGTCGGTTTCCTTGATCTCGACCTCTTTGATATCCGGGTTCCAGTCCGGGTAGTGCGCGAAATCAGTCGCGACTTCGAAGATCGCGTCGACCGGTGCCTCGACGTCGATCGTGTCCTTGACGCCTTCTGCCATCAGTCCCCCGTTCCACCGCTGGTCGATACGTGCGGGAACGCTCTGCCCGTCGCTCGAAAGTAGCCGACATTCACGCACAGGGTTCGTCCGATATGCATCGACGAGACGAGCGGCTGGTGCACGTGCCCGAAGTACGCACGGCGGGGCTGGACGTCCTCGATGTATCGCAAGAGATCCTTGCTACCGAACTCCGCCTTGCCGGCGAGCGTGTCAAAGCACAGCTCCGGCACGGCGGGTGGGATGTGAGAGCACAACACATCGACCTCATCGAGCGACTCGACCTTCGCACGCATCTCCTCTTCGGTGACCTCGCCGGCAACGTGTAACGGTGTCGGAAGAGCACCCCCGACAAAGCCGAATCGCTCACCTTCGAGCTCGACGACGCGACCGTCGGCCAGTCGCACCGATGGATTCTCGTCCGCTAGCGCCTTCGCAAGAGGGGGTGAATCGACATTCCCCAAGATCAGGTAGGTGGGGTCCGGCAGAGCGGCGAACACGGCGGCACACTCCTCGGCGACACGACGCCCGATGTCGGCGCGGATCTCTTCTTGGCGGCCCTCGCCGCGCGTTTGAATGACGTCCCGCGCGCTCTCGTAATCGCCCTTGGCGCGCAAGGCGGAAACCTGGTCGACGGCCTCTGCATTGAATACCTCGTACAGGATGCCGGTGCGCGTTCGGTAGTCGATCAGGTTCACGAGATCGCCCAGAAGCAAGAGAACTGCCCCATCCGGGACTGCTTTCGTCAAACGATCGTGGGCACCGTGTAGGTCCGACACCACGTAGATCGCCACCACTGCATCGTACGCTCGGCCCTCGATGAAGCTGTTGGTACATGGTGGAGTGTCCGGTATCGAGAAGGCGCTGCCGCCCATCGCGCACGCGATCGAGGCCGCGAAAGGTGCGACGACCGCGCTCGACGCGGTCGTGACGTCCGTTACGACCCGCAATCCGATCCAGCTTGCGCGGCGCGTGATGGAACAAACGCCCCACGTCCTCATGTCCGCCACCGGCGCGATGCGGTTGGCTGCAGATCTGCCGGAGCTCACTTCGACCAGCGACGAGCAAGAGCAAAGGTGGGTGACGGCGCGGGACGCCGGCACCCTGTCGCCCGAATACTTCGGTGCTCCTCAGCACGTCGACACTGTCGGCGCGATCGCGCTCGACGACGATGGTCGTCTCGCTGTTGGCTCGTCGACCGGCGGTGTCTTCGGGAAGTTGCCGGGCCGCGCCGGCGATGCGTGCGTGTTTGGAGCCGGCTTCTACGCGTCGCGCTCGTCTGCGGCGATGGGAACCGGCGTGGGTGAGCTGTTCATCGAGTCCTTCGCCTGCGCGAGAGTCGGATTGGCGATCGAAGAGGGCGCTCACCCCCAGGAGGCCTGTGAGCGGGTCATCGAGCTCATCGGCGAGCGAGCGACCTCAACCGCTGGACTGGTAGCGCTCGATCGTGATGGCCGCGTCGGAGCAGCGTTCAGAGGCGGCGCGTTGAGAGTCGAATCGACCGACGGTCCTATCGAGGCCCGGCGACTATCGGGACGAGCGCCCGATAACCGAGCCGACGAGTAGAACCAGGAAAAGAACGAGTAGACCCATCAGGACGTACAGAAGCGTGCGCGGCTTGAGGATCACCATCGCCTCTTGACGCTGTGCAACTCGGTAGGCGTCGTGTGCGGCCACCGCCCATAGGGCGAAAGCCGCTAACCCGTACGTGACCGCGATGATCCCGGCCATCGAACCATGTCCCACGACCGCGGCGATGAGAGCGATCGCGATCGCGAACGTGCCGACGACGGCCCGCCCGATAGCTTCGGGCCACCGCTTCAAGTACGCGAAGCCGGCGCCTGGATACACGAGCGATACAAGGGCGGTTGTGTTCGCATCACGCGGCGGCATCTCTGCCTCGGGTTCGACGGTCGCCCTGAACGACGCGCCGCACACAGTGCAGACGGTCAACTCGATCGGATTGTTCGATCCGCAAGAGGCACAGGTCCAGCTGACGCCCTCTTCGCCCACAACGAATGGGCCGTGCTGCCGACCGGGCGATGCCGCAGGCCGCGGCTCGGGAGTCGTAGGCGGTGACGCAGCTGGCGCCTCGATGACCGGAGGACCCGCCGGCGACGTCGACTCGTTGGGTCGCGGCTCGCTTACGGCGCCGGCGTCGACCGACTGGGGCGGCGGCGGAGCGAACGGCCTCTGGCACTGACCGCACCATGCGGCGTCGCGCGGGTTAGAAGCCCCGCAATTGGGGCACCGGACTAACTCGTCCATCTCCTCAAGTTAAGCGTCCGGCGCGCGATTGGCGGGGAAATCCGCACTGCTCGGCGCGCGCCTAACCGTAAGTGTGGTCGGGATCGGGGTATTCCCCCGAAGCAACTTCGCGAGCGAATGCCTTGGCTGCCGCTGTTATGTCGTCTCCGAGCTGCGCGTAACGCTTCACGAACTTTGGCATGTACTCGCTTCCGATCCCCAGGAAGTCGTGGAAGACGAGAACCTGGCCGTCGCAGTGAGGGCCGGCGCCGATGCCGATCGTCGGCACTTCCAAACTGGCGGTGATCTGTGCAGCAAGATCGGATGGGACCGCTTCGAGCACGAGCGCGAAGATCCCGGCAGCTTCGAGATCCTTCGCGTCGGCGAGGATCTGATGAGCTTGCTCTTCGCTTCGGCCCTGAACGCGGAACCCGCCGATCTGATTTACCGACTGAGGAGTCAGACCGAGATGTCCCATCACCGGGATGCCGGCCTCGGTCATCCGCCGGGCCGCCTTGGCCGAGCGGCGGCCGCCCTCCAGCTTGACCGCGTTGGCCCCCGCCTTGACCAGCCGGGCGGCGTTGGTCACGGCCTGGGCGGCCGACGCCTGATAGGTCCCGAAGGGCAGGTCGGCCACGACCAGGGCGTTGAGGGTCCCGCGGGCCACGGCGGCGGTGAAGACCAGCGCCTCCTCCATGGTCACCGGGATGGTGGTGTCGTAGCCGAGCACGTT
>JALZGD010000043.1:5752-9080 GCA_030861205.1 Actinomycetota bacterium | reverse complement strand
ACAAGTTCGACGACCCGTGCTCCCCCCTCTAGCTTGACGGCGTTCGCGCCGCCCTCTTTCAAGAAGCGACCGGCGTTGCGGAATCCTTCTTCATCAGACGCCTGATAGCTCATGAACGGAAGATCGCCGACGACGAGTGCGTTCTTTGCGCCGCGGCGCACCGCCTTCGTGTGGTGCAGCATCTCGTCCATCGTTACGGGGACGGTCGAGTCGTAACCGAGCATCACCATCCCAAGCGTGTCGCCGACCAACAGCATCGGGATGCCCGCTTCGTCGAGTAGACGCGCCGAGAGAGCGTCGTATGCAGTCAGCATCGGGATGCGTTCCCCGCGTTGTTTGAAGGCGCGGATGTCGCGAGTGGTTACCGGCACTGTCGCCTCCTTTGTATAGGTAGCCGCAGGCCTCGCCAGGATACGCCTGCAAAACAAAGAGGGAGGGGAAACTCCCCTCCCTCTGGAAGTGCTTGTGGATACGTCTTCGATTAAGAAGCGGGCTCCTCACCGGGGGCCTCGGGCTCGTTCTTGATCTCGCCGAGCCACAGCTTCACGGTGATGTCGCCGCCTTGGCCCAGAGAGTTCGCGACTTTGACGCTGTATCCCCCACAGTCGGCCGTGTCGATCCCAACGAGCTCTTCAGACGTTGGAGTCGCTTGACCTCCGTGGCCCGTCTCTGAGATCGGACCCAGGCCGGGGAGCGGCTGGTCGTTCAGTTCGTTCAGCGTGTTGAACGCATGCGAGCGAGCCGCATACGACTGGTCGGGGTACTGGAACTCGAGGTCGTAGTCGTTTCGCTGCGGGAAGTCGATGTGGGCATACAGGCCCGTGTTCGGTGAAGCGGAATCGACCTGAACGTTGAAGTAGGCCGCAGCCGCGTCCGTCAGGCCAAAGGTAGCGTCGGCGACCGCTCGATCGAGGGTCACCTTCTGCTCGAGCGGCTTGTCTGCCGTAGCCGCATCGGTCACCGTGACGACCGGAGCGTCCTTCGCGAAGTCACCGGGTGCGTACGGAGTGCACGCAGCGGGCTTCGGCTTCTTGTGTTTGTGAGCAGCAGCGTGGGCAGGAAGTGCGCCCACAATGTTTGCCGCAACGAGCGCGACCAACGCAGCAGATAGGTATCGCTTCATGTGTCTGTCTCCCCCTTTTTCCTAGATCGGCTTCGCCGCGCCGCTCGACGCAGCCGACGGGTCATACGTGGCGTCGCCGAGCCAGAACTTGAAGGTGATCGTTCCGCCCTGTGTCGTCGCGCCCACGAGGTCCACCGTGTATCCCTGGCAATCGCCGCTCTTCACGCCGTCCAACTGCTCGGCGCCGGTCTCGGAATGCCCGCCACTGCCGGTTCCGTCGAGGCCGACCGTCGAGTTCGGTTCCGGGTTGAAACCGGCCGCGTGAGCGGCGGCGGTGCCGTCCGGGTTGTACAGGTAGAGATCGTCATCGTTCTTGCTGTCGAACTCGGCGCGTACGTAAAGACCGGTGGTCGGGGATGCGCTGTCGATCTGCACGTTCTGAATCGCGTGCGACTCCTGCGACTGCGTCACGGGGTCTATCGGAGCGCCGAGACCGGTACCCGTGCCGAGACCTGGGTCTATCGGCATCTGGACGGTGACGGGGGCATCCTTCGTCGCTGCGTCGGTCACGACCGTCGTCTTCGCGTCCTTGCCTGCGTCGCCGGGCTTGTAAGCGGGACATCCAGGTGCCGGGGCCGGGGGCTTCTTGCCCTTGCACCCGTGCGCCACGCCCTTGGCCTTGCACGGCTTCGGGCCGGGAGGCGGAGTCGTCGGAGGCGTCTGAGGCCCGCCGCTCACGATCGCGTAATCCGTTCCGCGCTTCGTCGTGTCGCTGGTCGCAGCAGTTGCCGTTGTCGGGGAAGGACCCACCACTAGAACGCGAGCGACGCCGTACGTCTGCGTCAGTGTTTGCCCATCGGCAAACAATGGGCTGTAAGAACGCGGAGACGTAATGGTGATGATTCCGCTGCCATCGTCGAGTGTTTCAACCGTTGCAGTTGCGGGTCCGGCGTCGCCGACGTTGCATGAATCCGTTACGGCAGCGGTGTCGTCGCCCGTCCACGCGCCTGCCTGACCATTGAAGTACGCCGTCCAGAAGATGCAGCCACGCGTCTTATCGGACCCCTTGGCGCCCTCGCCGGGGTTGGAAGCGACCCGGTAGTACACGTCCTCAGCGAGGTTGTCGGGAGGGGCCTGCGTCAGTATGTGCAACGAGACGGTCGAGTCGTCGTTCGTGTACCAGATCGCTTCGAAGTCGGTCGCGCTACCTGCGTCTGCGGCGGTGGAGTTGTCGCCCTGACCTTGAGCGGGCGTGCCGTAGGTGTTGTCCTGATCGTTCAGGAAGTTGCTGTCGTTGACCGGATCCTTCACCTGAACCGTTTCAGGCACCGTGGTTGCCGCGTGCGCTGGAAGGGCCGCGACGATCGGAACCGCCAGCAGTGCGACCAGGAGCGTCGAGAAGTAGCGCCTCATCTTGAAAGTCCTCCAGCTTCGGGCGGGAGTGCCCCGCGTCCGCCAAGACCGAGACTCGTCTGTCTCGATTTCGGGAGGGTTCTCCGCCTCACGGCGAATGTCCTGCTACGGCGCGCTTAACTGGGGGAAAAGTCCGTTTTGCTGCGGAAACGGGGCGTTACGTGCGAACCGGCGCTCGGGCCGGTGCCGCGATCGACGACTCCTTCGAGTACATGTCCTCGATCACGTCCGCATAGATCTCGTTGATCTGCTTGCGCTTGACCTTCATCGTCGGCGTTATCTCGTTCTCTTCCTGCAAGAAATCGCGCTCGAGCACACGGAACTTCTTCACCCCCTCGACTTTGGCGAGGGTCTTGTTGACTTCGTTCACCGCTCCCTCGACCTCCTTGAGGGTGCGCTCGTGGCCCGCTACGGCGGACGCATCGCCTTCGATTCCCTGTTCTTCGGCCCATGTCGGAACCTTCTCGGGATCGAGCGTGATGAGCGCCGTGAGGAACGGACGCTTGTCGCCGATGACGACGACCTGCGAGATCAGTGGGTGGAACTTGATGCGGTTCTCGATCTCCTGAGGTGCGATGTTCTTGCCACCAGCGGTGATGATCAGATCCTTCTTGCGATCGGTGATCCTCAAATACCCGTATTGATCGAGCTCGCCGACGTCTCCCGAGTGCAGATAACCATCCTCGTCGATGGTCTCGCGGGTCGACCTCTCGTCCTTGTAGTAGCCCGGCATCACGTTGCCGCCCCGCACCAGGATCTCGCCGTCCTCGTCGATGCGGACCTCGCAGCAGGAGAGCGGGGGCCCCACGGTGCCGATGCGCACCTTCTCGGGCGGGTTGACCGACACGGGAG
>JALZGD010000043.1:3911-5742 GCA_030861205.1 Actinomycetota bacterium | reverse complement strand
TTCCGCGATCTTGATCTCTAGCTCGGGGAACGCCGTGCCGACCGTGCCGATCTTGTTGGCATCGACGGGATTCCACGATGTCGGACCGTTGTCTTCGGACTGTCCGTAGCCTTCGGTGATCTTGATCCCGACGGAGTGGAAAAACCAGATCAGCTCGGGGTTCAGGGGGGCCGCGGCCGACAGCGGAAGCTTGCACTCATCCAGACCGAAGTTCTCGCGGATCTTCGACAGGACGAGTTTGTCGAGCGCTGCGTGCTGCAGACGCAACCCCAGCGAGATCTTCGCGTCGGTCATCTTCTGCCCGCGCCGGACGGCCTCCTGCTCCGCCTCGGTTACCTGTCGTCCGACGGCGATCGCTTTACGCGCGAGCTTGACCTTTCGATCGTTCGGATCGGCCGCTGCCATCCGCGCTTGGATACCGGCGTAGAACTTCTCCCACACGCGAGGGACGCCGAAGAAGTAAGTGGGCTTGCACGCTTTCAGGTCGTCGATCAGCGTGTCGAGCGACTCGGCGAACCACGTCATAGATCCGTAATAGATCTGATAGATGTGCGAGATCATTCGCTCGGCGATGTGCGACAACGGCAGGTATGAAAGCGCACGCGCTTGTTCGCCGTCTTCGACCGGGATATGACGCTGGGACCGAGTGCACGTCCACCAGATGTTGGAGTGCGTCAACATGACGGCCTTCGGCGGGCCGGTGGTTCCGGACGTGTACACGAACGTCGCCAGATCTTCCGGTTCGACAGCCGCGACCGCAGAATCGAAACGGTCGTCTTCGACGTCGCTACCGAGGTCGAGGAAGCCATCCCACGACATAACGAATTCCGGGTCGGCGTCGCCTTCGTAACCTTCGAACACGACGACCTTTTGGAGCTTCGGTAGCTGCTCGCGTGTCTTCAGGATCTTCTCCAGCTGATCCGGATTCTCGACGAACGCGATCTTCGAGTCCGAGTGATCGACGATGTATGCGACCTGCTCCGGCGAGTTGGTTTGATAAACAGCAGCGGTCGCTCCACCAAGCGACATGTTGGCCACGTCGACGATGTGCCACTCGGGGCGATTCCCAGACAACAGGCTGTTCTTGTCACCGTGAGCAAAGCCCAGAGCTAGCAAGCTCTTTCCGACACTGCGGACGACGCCGCCATAGTCACGCCAGGTGATGTCGACCCAGTTCCCGTTCTCTTTCCTTCTCAGAGCAACCTTGTCGGGATGCGTGCGGACCCGGTCGTGGAAGCACTCGACGATCGTCTGGGCCACCGTGGATATCCCCCTATCCGCAGTCGTGGATTGTGTCTCTCAATCTTAGGGTGAGGCGCCGGCGTGGGCCAAAGCAGCCTCGATCCTGTCCGTCGTAGGAGGGTGCGTGAACAGAGCCCAGACGACGATCCGAGGCGGATCGAGATCTGCAAGATTCTTCAGAGCTATCTGACGGAACGACCGAACGGCGACGCCTACGTCCGGCATCAGGTGAAACGCTTCGCTATCGGCCTGCGCCTCGAAGTGTCGCGAGATCGTGTTCTGGACCGGCAACGACACGAGCGTTGCCACGAGCGCGAATAGAAGGAGGACGGGTATCGCACGTGCGTCCCTGAGGCCGTTCGCGCCGGCCCACGTCCATACCCCGTCGATTCGCACGAGCGCCGAAAGGATCGCGAGCGTCACGAACAAACCCACGATGGATATGAGGGCGCCTTTAAGGATGTGATTGTGTTTGTAGTGCCCGAGCTCGTGTGCGACCACGAACAACACCTCGTCTTCGCTATGGCCCGAAAGGAGGGTGTCGTAAAGCACCAGGCGGCGTGACGAACCGAAACCTGCGACATACGCG
>JALZGD010000043.1:415-3901 GCA_030861205.1 Actinomycetota bacterium | reverse complement strand
CGCTTCGCTTGCTCGCATCGGCGACCAGGACGGTGTCTATAGGCACGCCGGCATCGTCTGCGAGCTCGTGGATGCGCATGTTCAACGATGCGTCGTGCAGCGGAGTGAACCGATTGAACAACGGGGTGATCACGATCGGATAGAGGTAGACGATCGCGATCGTCAGCACGCTCAATGCCGCCCATGCCCACAGCCACCAGACGCGAGGCTGCCAGCGAACGGCTGCGAAAAATGCAAGCGTAGCGATCGCGAGGGTTACCCCAGTGACGACGAGCGCCCGAAGCTGGTCGAGGGCCCAACCACCCTTCGACTGAGTCGAAAGATGCCATGCATGCTGGGCCCAGAATCCCCTGACGTAGGCAGCGGGAAGTGTCACCGCCGTCACGATGAGCAGAACGAGTAGGACTGTTAGCAGTGCAACGGCCGGCCACGGCATCGACAGATCCTCCAGCCGTGAAACGAACCCTCCGATCGGTCGTCGAAGCAGGATCAGCGTGGCGATCGTGAGCGACGTGGAGACGGCGAACGCGGCATAGCCGCCACGCGCGTACGCGCCGTGCTGTGCGATCTCTTCGGGAGTGAACCGCGCCCCCAGTGAAGGGTCCGTCGCCCCTTCAGGAGGGTGGAAATCTCGCAACGAGGCAGGAGCACGCGACGCAAGGGCGACCACAACGGCTCCCACGATCGCGAGGGCGACCAAGAATCCCGCGACCTTCCATGTGCCCATCCAGTGAGAGTGCCACGTCGCCTACCTCACGATGCCCGATTCACGCCCTCATCGTCACGAGGCGTGCGCTCGTCGGGCTTCGGTCGAAATCGAAGGATGGGGATCAGTCCCGCTCCCGCAAGCGCCTGAAGCGGAGGGTCCAGGTCGTCTGTGATCTCGACAGTGTCCGCCGGTGGATGCAACAGAGCCGTCACGAGACAGTCGTCGCACTGGTTGGTCTGGTACATCTCGCAATCGGTGCACTGGATCTTCATGACGTCCCTCCTGTTCCTATGCTGCCTCCGGACAAGTTCCGTCGCGGCACGCCGGCCCTTGCCTTCGCCCTTCCGGCACGGCGCGCCGCCCTGCGGGGGGCTAGCACCTTCCGCCGGGCCCGTGCCGCACACCAAAGATAGGCAGGGGGTGTGACAGGTTTCGGCCGGAAGATGCGGTTAGCGGATCAGCGCCAGGAGCTGGTCGGACGTCGCGATCGTGGCTCCGAGGGCGGCTGCCCGCTGCTGAAGCTCTCGATCGTTGGTCACAACGATCACCGGGTTCGGTGGCAATCGCTCTAGCTTGGCGATCAGATGATCGTCGGCGATCTCGTCTGCCCTCGAGTACTCGACGGCCACCGGGCCGCGCGAACGCCGAAACGTTCCGCGCGCGACGTCCGATCCATCGAAGATCACGACGGCGGACGCCTTCTTCATGCGCATCAACGTGGCGAGATCCCCGACCAGACGCCGGCGGCGATCGGAGAGATCACCTCCACCCGACTTCGTCAGCGCCACGTTGTAGCCGTCGACAAGGAGCAGAGCGCCGGGAGCCTCGAGCCACGCGCTAAGTGTTTCGGGGTCGTCCTCGAGGCGTCCCCTCGGGGCTCTCAACGGCTTGCGGGGGCCGGTCGGTTGGACGTCCGCCTTCTTTGGCTGAACGCGAGCGGGTCGAGGCTCTTCCTTTGTCCGCCCCAATTCGCGTGCGAGCGCGGCGAGCTCGCGCCGGGCGTCTTTGAAGTCGCGACGGGCGTCTTCCGCTTGCCTGCGGGCTTTGCCGACATCGCGTTCAGCTTTGCGACGTTCCTTCGCGAGCGATTCCACTGCCGAAGCCTCGCGAGCGTTCGCCTCTTCGAGCATTTTTGAAAGACGGGCGATCTCGGCCTGCGCGGCGCTCAATTCATTCGCCGTCGCGCGCTGACGCGCTCGCGCTTCATCGCGCTCGCCTCGCACCTTTGCGAGGTCCCGCCGCGCCTTGTCCGCGCGCGCTCGATCTCTGTCCGCGTCGTCGCTCTGCGCGGTCGCCGGCGCCGGTGCTTTCGTCTTCGGGGCGGTCGTTACGGCCTTTAGGTCTGCGACCCACCCGTCGCCGCGCGTCATCGCGATACGCAACGCTTCGACCTCGGCACGTTTCAAAGAGGGCTTCACCTTCTGGAGCCATTGCTCGATCAGGCTTTTCTGGACGTCGTCGTCGAGCAAAGCGAGAACGGCTTCAGCGTGTTGTTCCAAGGCGCGCGGGCGGAACTCTCGCAGACGCCGGACAGCTGCCGGCAGATCGTTCGGTTGGGACGCGCGCAGATACGCGCCGAGAGCCTTCACGAGAACCGGGACGGCTTCGCGAGGCACTTCCGTCACTAGACCGTGCCCCGGGCCCGCAATAGTTCGAGCATGGAATCGTCGATGTCGACCGACGCGAGCACCTCAGCGGTGTGCTCACCGAGACCCGGGGGCTCCCTGCGAACCAAAGGCCCGTTCGAGCCAGAGATCTTCAATGGATTCCCGATGTGTCGCCACGCGGCACCGCGAACCGATCCATCGACGATCATCGCTCGAGCATTCGTCTGCGCGTCGGCGAATGCTTCATCGAAGTCGTTCACGGGGGCCACGCATGAATCGACGTCGCCGAGGACCTCCATCCATTCGGCTCGCGTTCGGGACGCGAACAGAGCCTCTAGCTCCGCGATCACCTCGTCACGCCGGTCTCCCATCGCAAACGCCTCTCCGAGAAGATCGTCTCGTCCGAGGGCCGTGCACAAGGAGCTCCAGAACTGCGGTTCGAGAGCACCCACGGCGAGCCATCCGTCCGCGGCGGGATAGACGCGATAGCAGGGATACGCCCCCGAGAGATGCATCCGCTCACGCGATGGGACAGTGCCGGTAGCGAAGAACTCGGCAGCATGGATCGACAACCACGAGGTGATCCCGTCCTGCATCGAGATGTCGCAGAACGAGCCGCGACCTTCCAGCGTGCGCCGGTGGAGCGCCGCCAGGATCGCGATGACGGCTGCCATCCCGCCCCCGGCAAGATCGCCGATCTGAAGACCCGGGACTGAGGGCCGCTCCTCGCTTCCCATGATCGAGAGCGCGCCGGCGTACGCCATGTAATCGACGTCGTGCCCGGCCGTCTGCGCGCGCGGGCCGTCTTGTCCGTACCCCGAGATAGCGCAATACACGAGTGCCCCGTTGACCTGTTTCAGCCGTTCCCATCCGACGCCGAGTCGATCCATGACGCCCGGCCTGAACGATTCGATGACGACATCGACGAGACGCGCGAGCTTCAGGAAGACGTCGCGGCCCTCTTCGTGCTTCAGATTCAGCGTGATCGATCGCTTGTTCCGGTTCAGAGCGATGTGAGCACTCGACAGCTCACCCACAAGGGGCGGTGTCCACCGGATGTAATCGCCTTTCTGTGGTTCCTCGACCTTGATCACGTCTGCGCCCAGGTCGGCTAGAAGCAAGGTTGCATAACCGCCCGGAAGAAGGCGCGTCAGATCGAGGATCCGCAGT
>JALZGD010000043.1:0-405 GCA_030861205.1 Actinomycetota bacterium | reverse complement strand
CCTTCGAGAGGACCGTCGCTCAAGCGTGCTCGCGCGCGTCGGCGCGCGTTTCCTCGACGATCGCATCCGCCGAGCCGCACCACCGGCACACAACTCGTTCGACGTCTCGGTCGAGAACCTCTTCTTCCTCGATCGATACCTCTCCGCCGAGAGTGAAGTGGTGGAAGGCGCGGACCCGCTTCTTCTCGAAGACGTCGAAGCGAGTCTTGTTGCCGCATGCTTCACAGCGATACCCGGTCACCGCGCGACCCCCGTTCGGCTGACGGCGAATACGACGGTGTCGTCGGACACGTGACCGAATTCCTGGGCCGCATTGAAGATCTTCTCAGCCAGGGGGCGCCCGAAGCTGTCACGCCCGAACCACGACAACGATGCTGCGATGCGCGCTCGTCCGTAGAGCTCGGT
>JALZGD010000207.1 GCA_030861205.1 Actinomycetota bacterium | reverse complement strand
AGTCGTTCCTGCGCACCACCGTCTCCGCCGAGCAGCTCCGTAGCCGTCTCCGTCGCTTCGGCAACGACTCGAGCCGATTCCTGGATCGCGGCCCGGTGCTTCAGCTCGGCGATCTCGCCCGGCTTCACATCGACCTTCGCAATCTCTTCGGCCTCGAATCGAAGGATGTCGAGCTCGCGCTCGCGATTGGCGAGGCCCTGACGCAGTTCGAGCACGCGCTTCTCCGCAGCAGACGCTGCGCGAGCCAGGGACCTGACGTCGCTCGCGATCTGCTGGGCTCGCGGGCCGGCGAACGCATCCAGCAACGCGCGTCGCTGCGATGCGTCCCCCAGTCTCTGATGCTCGTGCTGCCCGGCAACATCAACGAGTGACCGACCGACCTCGGCCAACATCGCGACCGTTGCCATACGACCGTTGATGCGGGCCCGAGCGGGACGATCGTCGCGGAACAGCTCGCGCGAGATGACCACCTCGTGCGAGTCGTCGAGGTATCCCGACTCGCCAAGCGCGACCGCGAGCGGGTGATCGGGATCGAGCGAGAACCGCCCTTCGACCAGAGCGCGCGGCGCCGCACTCCTTATCAAGGAGCGATCGGCTCGGTCGCCCAACAACAATCCCAGCGCGGCGACTATGAGGGTCTTGCCGGCTCCGGTCTCGCCGGTGAGGGCGATCAGCCCGCCCGGAAAGCCGAGCTCGGCATGGTCGATGACCCCCAGGCCTTCGACCGTTAGCTCGCACAGCATCAGTGGTTAGTGCCTCCCGCTCGATCCTAAGTGGGCGATGCGGAGGATCCCCGGAGTCTCCCCCGCTGCTGAAAGAGATCAGCCGGGGAGGTCCAGCTTCACACGCAGCCGTTGGATGAAATCGGGCCCACCCAAGCGCACCACCCGGAGCGCCCTCTCGTGCCGACCGACCGACATGACGCTCCCCCGGGGTGCAGCAGCGCCCAGAGCCCCGTCCACGGAGACCGAGGCGTCGGCACCCTCGCGAGTTACCTCCATGCGAACCCGCGCCTCGGGGGCCAGGACGAAAGGACGAGCGAAGATCATGTGAGGCGAGACGGGCACGACGATCAGGCATTCGGCGCGAGGCGACACGACCGGCCCCCCTGCGCTCAGGGCATAAGCGGTCGACCCCGTCGGCGTGGCAACGATCGCGCCGTCGGAGTTGAACGTCGCGAGGTACTCGCCGTCGACCTCGACCGCGATCTTGACCAGGTGCCGCCCCGCTCTCTCGACGAGGACCTCGTTCAACGCGACGAAGCTGTCGCCGTCGTCGACTCTGCACTCGAGCATCAACCTGGTTTCGATCGTGAAATCGCCCGAGAAGACGCGCTCGAGCGCGCGCTCGCCCTCGCTTCCGTCCACCTCGGTGAGATAACCCAGGGAGCCGAGGTTGATACCGATCAGAAGCGCATCCGCGCGATGAGCCACTTGTGCAGCGCGTAGAACCGTTCCGTCACCACCCAGAGCGACGACCAGGTCGGGGTTGTCGTTGTCGACGGCGGCTCCCCTTCTTTCGATATCTGCTACGAGTCTCTGTTCGAGATCGTCCGCACCTTCTTTCTCGTGATGCGTAACGAAACTGACGCGCGCCAATCTCATACGGCGGCCTCGGCAACGGCGCTCCGAACGAGGTCGTCGGATCCTGCCGCGCCTCTCTTCAAGTGAACAAACAACTCGCGATTCCCCGCGGGACCGACGAGCGGCGACGCGCATGCGCCGGCGAGGCCGAGACCCAGCTCCCGTCCCGCTCGGACGACAGACTCGATAGCGGACCGCCACGAAGCCGGCTCGCGGACGACGCCCCCCTTGCCGACGTCTTCCCGCCCGACCTCGAACTGCGGCTTGACCAGTAGGACGAAATCCGCGTCGCGAGCGGCTACTCCGACGAGCGCAGGCAGCACCATCGCCAGCGAGATGAACGAGAGGTCGGCAACGACTCCGTCTGGTCGCCAGGGGAGGTCCGGCGCGCCGATCTTTCGAACGTTGGTCCTTTCGAGCACGATGACGCGGGGGTCGTTCCGCAGACCAAGGTCCAATTGCCCATAACCGACATCGAGCGCGATCACGGCGGCCGCTCGACCTTGCAGAAGGCGGTCGGTGAACCCGCCCGTCGATGCTCCGGCGTCCAACCACCTGCGGTCCGCGACGACGACGTCGAACGCTTCGAGCGCGGCGTCGAGCTTGTCTCCACCGCGCGACTTGAATCGCCGCGGGGCCCCCGTCAACTGGATCGCTCGCTCCGGATCGACGAGCGACGACGGCCGCGGCTCGGCGAGTCCCTTCACGGTCACTTTCCCTTCTTCGATAGCGAGCTTCGCCTCGCTACGCGTGGATGCTAGGCCGCGCCTAACTAGCTCAGCGTCGAGCCTGATCCGTTTCGTCACGATCGAGCTCTTCCTCGAGGGCGCGGTAAAGCGTTTCTAGGATCTCCAGCCGGGTTGCGTCGTCGCCGGCTTCTGCTCGCTCGAGCTCGGTCCTTGCGCGATCGACGAGGTCCTTGACCTCGTGGCCGTCGGGCACGCTTAGGGCTGCGATCCGTTGTGACCGTCGGAGTTTGCCGCGGGGCGCGTCGAACGAGTCGCTTTCGTCGGCGACTTCTTTGCGGTTGATTTCTTCGAGGTTCGCGTCGAAGTGGGCTTCTTCGGAGCGGTCCCCGCGTCTCGAAGCTCTTTGATCCGCGTTTCGAGCCGCTCGACACGGCGCTCCAATCGCTCGACGTCACGCTTGGTCGCGAGCCCTAGGTTCTTCACCTGATTCTTGAACTCGGCTTGCACCATCGACGTCAACTCCGCACGGTTCTGTCGACTGCGCTCGACCAGATCCTTGACGACACCGGACGCTTGTTCGCGGCGCACATCGCCCGCTTTAACGAGCTCCTTGACCATCTGCTCGGCGCGGTAACGCGTTAGCTCGGCCACGCCAGACCCGAACAATGCAAACCTTTTCAATTCATCTCGCACGATTGCCTCCCAGATGACTGAAGCGCGCCGAGCATGCCGGACGGCTCGAGGGTCAACCTATACTGCGCCGGGTGCTCGGTCTCATCCCAATCTCCGATTCGAACCCCACGAGACGCTTCGCGTATCTGACACTTGGCCTGATCGTCGCGAACGTTCTTATCTTCTTCTTCGTCGAGCCGGGCGCCCCCAGCCTGACCGAGACGACGGTCAAAGCCGAGGCGTACTTCGTGACCCACTCGGCATTGCCGTGCCAGTTACCGGGACACGAATGCGCGTTCACCAGGGTCGCGATCACGGATACCGGCCCCGTCGTCCCGGTTCCGGACCGAAGCGTCCTCTCCTTCGTCGGAGCGATGCTTTTTTCGGGTTTCATGCACGCGAGCATCTTGCATCTCGGCGGGAACATGTTGTTCTTGTGGATCTTCGGGAACAACGTCGAGGATTACCTCGGAAGGATCAGATTCATTCTCTTCTATCTGGCCGCGGTATTTGCGTCCGGACTTGCGCAGATCATCCCGAACCTGCACCCCCCGGCGCAGGCCGTCACGCCGGCTGTCGGCGCGTCCGGCGCGATCGCTGCGATCCTCGGCGCGTACATCGTTCTCTTCCCGCGCGCTCGCATCCGGACTCTGTTGCCGCTGTTCATCGTCTTCACTCTGGTGCAGATACCGGCGTGGGCTTATCTGGGGATCTGGATCGCGTATCAGATCTTCATCCCGCAACCCGGAGTCGCATGGCAAGCACACGTCGGCGGGTTCGTGTTCGGCGTACTCGGCATCCTGATCCTTGGAGGACGGCCCACTTCCGTCGGACAGCGACGCCAGGATTGGACCTACTAGCGGATAGAGCCGATGTCCGCGATCGAGGCGATCACGTGATCGGGTTGAGGATCGATCGCCGGGACGTCTTCTTCGCGCGTGACGCCCGAGAGCACGAGGATGCGTAACCATCCCTTTGCGATGCCCAGTGCAAGATCGGTGTCGGGTCGATCCCCGATGCACGCCACGTGGCACGTTCCATCGACCAAGACCTCGATCGCGTCAGCAGTCGGTGGATTCGGTTTCCCCATGACCTCGGCCCGAGCCCCGGACGCGGTCTCGATAGCGGCGAGGATGGCCCCCGCTCCCGGCCACAAGCCATCCTGCGCGGGAAAAGTCGCGTCGGCATTCGTCGCGATCAACAGCGCCCCATCTCGAACGGCGGTCGCCGCCCGCCGTAGGCGGTCGTAGTCGAAGTCCGGGTCCCACCCGACGACGACGGCATCGCACTCGGTCGACTTGGGATCGTCCACGACCTCGATGCCCTCCGCGGCGAGCGCTGCCGACACACCGGCCCCCCCGACGACGATCGCCTTGCGCCCCGCAAAGCCTCGCTGCGCGAGCACGCGCGCGGTAACGAGGCCGGACGTAAGGATGTCCTCGGGCGCGACGTCGACACCCATGGACGTGAGCTTGGAGACGTATTCGTCGACCGTGGACCGCGAGTTGTTCGTGCAGAAAACAACGCGGACGCCGCTGTCACTCAGCTCTCGGAG
>JALZGD010000206.1:3070-4516 GCA_030861205.1 Actinomycetota bacterium | reverse complement strand
AATCCCAGTACTTCATGGTTAGTAGGGACGGCCAGACAGTCGCGACCCTTGCCGGCGACGCGGTCGGCTACCACGACTCGGATGTCGGACTGGGCCAGCGCTACGCGTACTCGGTAGTCGCTTCGGTCACTCGCGGCACGGCGACCTATAGCTCGCAGCCTTCGTCGGTCACGGTCGCGCTCCCGGACTATCTCGTGGGGGCGGCGCAAGAGGACATCTCGACGCCGCCCGGGGTCACGGTCAACCAGGGCGGCAACGGGATCGGCGACGGTGAGGTGGTCGGGGTTCCGATCCCGCAGGGCTATCCCGCCGGGGTCCCGAACCAAGTGCCGTGGGAAGCCCCCAAGCGCGGCAGTCAGAACGAGTTCCAGGGCGAGCACATCCGCGCCCGCGCGATGGTGATCGACGACGGCGATCAGGCGATCGTGATCGCCGACATCGAGACGCAGGGCATGTTCGCGGCGTACGAGGACGGCCGTTGGGGCCTGTCGGACATGCGCGATCAGGTCGCGCAAGACATCCCAGGACTGCCCGCAAGCCACATCCTGATCGCATCGGACCACACGCATTCGGGGCCGGACACGATCGGCGCCTGGGGTGGGGTCGGCAACATCGAGATACGGACGGCGAATGGAACCAAGCCGTACCTTCAGTACATCTTCGACCAGACGGTCAAGGCGATCGAGGAGGCATACAACTCCCGGACGTATGCGAGCATCCGCGCCGGCGAATCGGATGCGTCCGATCTCATCTACAACCAATCGTGCTCCGAGGCGCTGAATCAATCGAAGGACCCGACCTACAACGGCCCGCCGGTGTGCGCGACGCCGGGCAAGGATGGGATGGTGCGCGTCCTTCAGGCAACGACGCCCGAAGGGAACGTCGTCGTGACGTACATGGCGTTCGCCGCGCATGCCACTGCAGGTGGCGGCCCCGGGATCCACGGCGACTGGCCGCAGTTCTTGTCGGATGAGATGGCCGAGACATACGGCGGCGTGGGCCTCGCGATGGAGGGGGCCGTGGGTGGGACACAGCCGTGCCGCCCGGCATGCTCGTTCACCAACCCGAATCCCGAAATCAACCCGGGATACGACGTGAGCGACCGCCGCACGGCGTACACGCTGAACTACATGGCGCGGGTCAAAGACGCGCTCGACGCGTCGGAGAACGTCGCGGGTCCGGTCCGAGCCGCGACGTCTTACATCCGCGAGCCCATCGTCGGCCCCGCGGTCCAAGCTCTGTTCACCGGCGGTCAGTTCATGGGAGCTCGCCTGTATCGAAGCCATGAGAGCCCGTGGGTCGTCGGCGAGACGATCCGCACGGTCACATCGGCTTTGCGCGTCGGCAACGTGCTGTTCGCGGGCACGCCGGGTGAAGGTTTCTATGCGATCGGCAAGGGGATCCGCGACGCCGTCGGTACGTCGGATGCCGACGACCCGCTCAAAG
>JALZGD010000206.1:0-3060 GCA_030861205.1 Actinomycetota bacterium | reverse complement strand
TCGGCCTCGCGGACGATCAACTCGGTTACCTGATCTCGCCCATCAACTACGTACCGATCATCGCGGCCGAGGCGGGGGTGAACGACAACATCATCTTCAACGTGTCCCCTACGATCGGCGATCACGTCATGTGCAGCGACATCGCGCTCGCGGTGAGGCTCGGCTTCCAGGAGACGCCGCTCGACTCGCCGGGCAAAGCCGCGCCTTCTACGGGGGATCGCCGCGACACCTGCGCCGCGTACGACAAGCTCGACGAGCAAGGCGACCCGCTCGGCGACGTCCCGGTCGGCGGCGTGTCGGTTCCCGATCTACCGCCTGCTCCGTAACAGAAGCGTCACCCGTCCCTGATACACAGGGGCGATGCGCCTTCACCACCCGGCCGAGCGCCGAACGGGGATGCCCTCGTGATCTTCGATGGGTTGAATCCCGAGCAACAGCGCGCCGTCGAAGCGGTCGAGGGCCCCGTGTGCATCCTTGCGGGGGCCGGCTCGGGCAAGACGACGACGATCACGCGGCGCCTAGCCAATCAAGTGTTGACGGGAGCGTTCTCTCCCGACTCGTTGCTGGCCGTCACCTTCACGCGTAAAGCAGCCGAAGAGATGAAGGCACGACTCGTCCGGCTCGGTGTCGAAGGCGTGCGCGCGATGACGTTTCACGCTGCGGCGTTGGGACAGCTGAGTAGCTTCCATCCCGAAGCCGTGGGCACGGTGTTGAAGACAAAAGCCGAGATCCTCGTGCCGCTCGCGCGCTCCCTGCCCCCGCCGCACAAGTTCACGCCCGTGGCCGACCTCGCCTCTGAGATCGAATCGGCCAAGAATCAACGCATCACCCCCGCTCGCTATGAGAGCTCGCTCGTCGAGCACGTTCCACCGATCCCTTCTGACCAGATGCAGCGGATCTACGCGAGCTACGAGAACCAGAAGAGTGCGCGCAATGCGATGGACTTCGAGGACATCCTCGACACGACGATCCGCATGTTCGAAGCGGACGACGTCTCGCGAGCAGGTTTTCGCGCGCGCATCAAAGCGATCACCGTCGACGAGTACCAGGACGTCAACCTGCTGCAGCAGTCGCTGCTCGAGCTATGGCTTGGCGACAGTACCGAGTTGTGCGCCGTCGGCGATGACTATCAGTCGATCTACTCGTTCACGGGGGCCAGCGCTCGCTATCTGCTCGATATGCCGGCCCGCTATCCCGACGCCCAAGTAGTGAAGCTCGAACAGAGCTACCGGTCGACGCCCCAGGTGCTCGAAGTAGCGAACCGGCTGGCACCCCAACTGAAGGGTGCGAAGAAGATCCTGGTGTCGGACAACGCGCCGGGGCCCCAACCGGTGCTCAAGGGCTTCTTTGACAGCGATCGCGAGACCCGCTTCATCATCGAGGAAGTGAAGGACCTCCACGAGCGCGGCGTTGCATACGACGAAATGGCGATCTTCTATCGCACGAACGCGAAGTCGGAGATCTACGAGGAGGCTCTTGGAGAAGCATCGATCCCATACCAAGTGCGCGACGGCGCGTTCCTCGAACGGCCCGCCGCAAAACGCTTGCTTCCCGCGCTGAAACGGCTGAGGAGCTTGTCGGTCGGGGACGAGACGGCACGGCTCGCGCGGGCCGAGGGCCTGCGCGAGGACACACCCGAGCGCGCCGGGCAGCAAGAGGTCACACGACAGAAAGACCTCGCCCAACTCATCGCCCTTGCCGAGGAGTTCGAAGACGGTGTCCGCTCCACCCGCGACTTCGTCTCGTTCCTCGAGGAACGCTTCGGTCCCGACGCGACGGGCCGCGGCGTCAACCTGCTGACGCTCCACAGCGCGAAGGGCCTCGAGTTCGACGCCGTGTTCATCCCTGCCCTCGAAGAGGGCGAGCTCCCCTATCGACGCGCAACCGACTCATCGATCCCCGAAGAACGCCGTCTGCTCTATGTCGGCATCACGAGAGCGAAACGCCACCTGTACTTGACGTGGTCTATCAAGAAACCGAGCCGCTTCGTCGCGGAGATCAAACCACCGGAACCGAATACGAAACGCCGTGCACCGAACGACAGCGGCACACGGCCAGCAGAAGAAACGATCGTCGCGATTCCGGGGATGCAGATCGAGCTGGCGGGGGGCCATTCCGGCGAGATCGTCGAGATTGACGACGAAGGCGTGAGCGTGCGTCTCGAGGGCGGCGCCGAGGTTGTGGTCCGCTTCGGCGAGCGCGTCACCGCAAGCGACAAGACCGCTCCGTTGAGCACTGGACTGGACTTGCCGACGCCGGGCGGTCGCGATGGCTCGGCCCTCCTAGACCAGCTGAAGAAGTGGCGACTCGAACGCGCTCGTGCCGATTCGGTCCCGGCGTACGTCGTTCTACACGACAGCACATTGGAGGCGATCGCCGAGAACTGCCCTCGCAACGAGAGCGATCTCATCGCGATCGCGGGGATGGGCCCGACGAAATGCGAACGCTATGGAGCCGAGATCCTGAAGCTGTGCGCCGCAAGCCGCGCGGCCGTCAGCCCCTGAAGTCCACCTTCTGAGCGTTCGACGTCGCCGGCATCCCCAGACCGATCGACTTGACGGTCATCATCGACGGGTTGTTGTCCTTGCGGAAGGTTGGTGTGTCGGACTGAGTCAGCTGTACGACCACACGATCGCCCTTGGGGAACGTCCACGCTCCGCCCCACAGGTCGAACGTTTTGCAGTCCGTCTTCGGAGCAGCATCTGTGTTCACCTTGCATACGCCGCGCGTCACCATCGTCATCGTTCCGTCGGGCGTCTGATCGTAGATACGCGCCGCGATCCAGTAGTCGGTATCGGATGTCGTGTAATCCAGCTGCAGCCACGGGATGCCCATGAACGTGAACTCCTTCTTTGTGGGCTCGCTCGCAGCAGTGATGACACCGGCTTCCGGTTGCGATGTCGACGTGATGGTGCACTTTTCGGACGTGCGCGAACGCGCGATGGGATCCGACGCTGCTGCGTTGGCGTCCGGGGCCGCGTTCGTCACAGTTCCGTCGGTCCTACCGTTCGGAAGAACAGTCGTCGCAAGCAGACGCCTCGTCTTCGCTCGGTATTCGAT
>JALZGD010000042.1:7958-12564 GCA_030861205.1 Actinomycetota bacterium | reverse complement strand
GAACGCGAGCATGCGCGCCGATGCCTCACTCAAAGAATTCGCCGAATCAATGGTGCCGATGCACCGTTTCGCGGATCCCGGCGAGATCGTGGGGGCCGCTATCTACCTTGCGTCCGACGCATCGTCATACGTCACCGGAACGACGCTCGTCGTCGACGGAGGCCAAACCGCTTAGTGCGTGCAAGCTCCAGTTGTCACTTCGGCAGTACGGGCGATGCCTCGCTGCACATCCGGCTGCACCTGCTCTGCGGTCAGCGCGTACCCCGTGTCCCGTTCGGTGGTCGACGCCGCGAAGTCGACGCCCGCGACGCGACCGTCCGGTAACACGAACGGCCCCCCCGAGTCGCCCTGTCTGATCACGGTCCGCAGGTCGTAGATCTTGCGAGCGACCTGATCCCGACCGTAGATGTCCCGGCCGACTGCGTTCGGGAAGTACTGCTGAACCGCAGCCGCCTTCGTCACCAGTGTGCCGTTGGCATTTCCGGGAAATCCGAGAGTCGCGCCCGGCGTGCCGCGATCCAACGTTTGAGTCGCGAGGGATAACGGCTTTCCCGCGAGCGCCGGGCTCGCGGCGACGTGAATCACTGCGATGTCGATCTTGGGATCGAAAAGCACGACCGTCCCGGCCCGCGTCCCGCTTACGTCCTGGACCCGTACCCCACCATGACCGCCCGCGACCACGTGGCCGTTGGTCACGATGTAGTTGGGGGCCGCAACCCACCCGCTGCCGAGCAGCTCGCCGCCGCACGCGGGAACGACGACGCGGACGACCGATCTGCGGGACGCCTCGACCGCTTTGTGAGCCGTCGCCGCGGACGGCAGCTTCACAGGCGGCCCGATATCCGGAGGAAGTCCGGTGAACTGCTGCAGGTAAGCGAGGACGTCCGGCGGCTGAGGCAGCTCGTCGTTCAGGTAGGCGAGCAGCGCAGATTGCTTCAACGCTCGAGCAACCGATTGCGACGGCCCGTGAACGAGTAGCGAACCGATCAACCAGAAAGAGATGAGCGTTATGGCGACGCCGAAAGCACCGCCCAACCCCGAATCGACGAACTTGAGGCGAGCCGTCCTGGCTATCGAGCCGAACTTCTGGCCTGCGATGTATCCGAGCGCTTGGCCGACGCTCAGTGCAACGAACACGACCGCAAGCGAGATAAGCGCAGCCTCGATGCCCGCCTGCTTGCTGAAGAGTGACGCTATCCGGGGGCCGAGCGCCACACCCGCGAGCAAACCGAGGAAACCGCCGCCCAGTTCGAATACCTGCCCGAGAAAACCTCTCTTCCACCCGCGGTAGGAGGCGAAAGCCGCGACCGCGAGAACGATCAGGTCGACAAGGTTCATGCCATCCAGCCGAGACCCGTCTGCAGCGCGCGGAACGTCAACCCGAACACGAGAAAGGCCGCCACCCCGAAGATCGCGACCGCGACATCGTGCCGCCGCGCCGCATATCTATGCGCGTAGAACAGGACTATCGCCGGACCGATCCCGCCGTAGACCAGATGCAGCCAGCGCGGCCCTCCGCCGCTCGGAAGGCTGTGCCCGCTTATGAGTAGCGTCAGTCCGACGACGATCTGGATCCCGAGGACGATCTGTAGGAGCGAGAGCAACCGCCAGTAGAGATCACCCGGCTCGCGGTTGAGCAGGTAGACGAACCCAGACCACAACGTCAACAGCGCCCATCCCGTGGGGATCGAGTACGCCACGTAACGATGAAGCGAGACTACGGATTCCATGGCTCCCGTTCGCTGTGAGGGGAGAGAACCCTACCCGTCGCAACGTCCGCTCACGAAGAACTAAGGACTTGTAGCCGTGGCAGGCACGCGTCCAGAACCTCCGCGACGGTTCGGCGCACATGGTCGCGGTAGGGCCGCGACACCTCGTCACTGTTTTTGTCGGCGAGCCATCCCGGCGGGATGAGCTCGGGGTGCCCACACATCCACGCGAAGTGGATCGTCCAGACGAGCGGCACCACGGTTGTCGCTTGATAGCCACCGCCGCCGGTCGCAACCCACCGATCCCTGCAGTGCGCGCGAGCGACTTCTGCGACCACCGAAGCCATCTCGGGGTAGGCGGCCATCGTTAGACCCAGCGAGGCTAGTGGATCTCCCCAATGGGTGTCTGCTCCCAGCTGGGTCACGATGACGTCGGGCACGAACGCTTGCGCGAGAGCCGGAAGCGCGGTCGACAGCGCGTACAGGTAGTCGTCGTTTCCTGTGTATGGAAGGAGGGGAAAGTTCGCCGCGGTGCCGTGTGCCTCGCCCGTACCGAGCTCGTCTTCGAATCCCGTTCCCGGATAGAGGTAACGGCCGGACTGATGGAACGACACGGTGAGCACTCGTGGCTCGTCGAAGAAGATCCACTGCACGCCATCGCCGTGATGAACGTCTACGTCGAGGTAGAGAACGCGCCAGTCGGGCCGAAGCTCCAGGATCTTTGCTATCGCCGCAGCGGGGTCGTTGTAGATGCAGAACCCGGACGCCTCTCGTCTCCTTGCGTGATGCAGGCCCCCGGCGGGATTGAAGGCATGTGAGAAGCGCCCGTCGACAACGGCTTCCGCCGCAGAGATAGATGCCCCGCATACGGCCGCGGAAGCCCGATGCATATTGTCGAAGATCGGATTGTCGGGCGTTCCCAAACCGAACTCCAAACCGGCGGACTCGGGAAGCGCCGCGGAATCGATCTCCTGCACGGTTCGCACGAAGTCTGAATCGTGCACCGCACGGATCTCGTCATCGGTCGACGATCGCGACCGGATCTCGGTTGCGTACTCATCGACGAGCGATATCTCCCTGATGCGTTCGTAGGTAAGAAGAACGCGCTCGGGCCTAAGTGGGTGGGATGCGCCGAAGTCGTAGGCCTTCGCTATGTCTTCGACGACGACCAGAGCTGCGGGGTCGGGGTCGCTCACGTCTCCTTCATCTGCGCGCGCTGCAGCTTGCCGGAGAAGTCGATCCCAACCGTCTTCCATTCTGTGAACTCGTCGAGCGATGGAGGCCCAGCCTCGCGATGCCCATTGCCGGTGTTCTTCATGCCGCCGAACGGAACCTGGATCTCGGCACCGATCGTCGGAGCGTTCACGTAAACGACACCGAACTCGAGTTGCTGCACTGCCTTGAAGGTGTTCGTGATGTCGTGCGTATAGATCGCGCACGAGAGCCCATACTGCGTGCCGTTTGCAACGGCGATGGCTTCTTCGACCGATTCGATCGGGAGGATCCCCGTGACAGGGCCAAAGATCTCTTCTTTGGCTATCCGCATATCCGGAGCCATGTTGTCGAAGACAGTTGGTGCAACGAAGTATCCGTTGGCGTAGTCGCCGCCAGTTAGCTCTTCGCCGCCCGTCAGCAGCTTTGCGCCTTCTTGCTGACCAACAGCGATGTACTCGAGAACGCGGTCCTTCTGCTTCTCGTTGATGACGGGCGCAAGCTCGACGTCTTCCTCGAGCCCGTTTCCGACCTTCATCGTGCCCACCCTGTCTAAGAGGCGATCGGTGAACTCCGATCTGATCTCGTCGTGGACGATCAAACGTGACGTGGCCGTGCACCGTTGCCCCGACGTTGCGAACGCGCCCCATGCCGAAGCCTCGACCGCAAGATCGAGGTTCGCGTCCGGCATGACGATCAACGCATTCTTCGATCCCAGCTCGAGCGAGCAACGCTTCATCATGCGGCCGCACTTCTCATTGATCATCCGTCCGACTTCCAGTGACCCCGTAAAAGAGATAGCGCGCACGTCGGGATGGTCGACGAGCGGTGCTCCAACCTCTTCGCCGTAACCGTTCACGAGGTTGAGGACACCCGGCGGCAGACCAACCTCTCGGAACATGTCGATCAGCAAGGCGGCGCACAACGGCGTGTCCTCCGCCGGCTTGAAGATCGCAGTGCACCCGGCTACGAGCGCAGGGGCGATCTTCCATAGCGGGATGGCGATGGGGAAGTTCCACGGAGTGATGAGACCCACGACGCCGATCGGATGCCGCAGTGTCATGTAGATCTTGTTCGGAAGCTCGGCCGGGATCGTCTGACCCATCAGCCGCCGACCTTCTCCCGCCATGTAATGAGCGAAGTCGATGCCTTCCTGGACGTCGGCGCGCGATTCCTTCAGGGTCTTGCCCATCTCTTGCGTCATGACGCGCGAGAGGTCCTCTTTTCGTTCTTCCAGAAGCAGCGCAACGCGCAAGAGATAGTCGGCCCGCTCGGGCGCGGGCGTTTGCATCCACCCGGGATAGGCCGCCACGGCCGCCTCGACTGCACGGTCGACGTCCGCGGCATTCCCTCGTGCGAAATTGCCGAGAACCTGCGTCCGATCGGCAGGATTCAGAGACTCGAATGTTTGGTTCGACGCGGCATCGACCCACTCGCCGTTGATGAAGTTCCCGAAGTCACGTCCCATCGATTCCCCCTGCGTTTGGTAGAGAAGGGCATCCTAGTGGCGGCCGCTGGGCGCGCTTCAGGCTTCGGGCTCTCCTTGGGCAAGTTCTTGCGATCGCTCCATCGCTGCTTGGATCGCATTGAGGAAAGCCGCGCGGACACCGGATTGCTCGAGGACCCGGATCGCCCTGATGGTCGTGCCGCCCGGTGACGTCACCATCTCTCGCAACTCGACAGGA
>JALZGD010000042.1:0-7948 GCA_030861205.1 Actinomycetota bacterium | reverse complement strand
GGATGCATGTGTTCGTCTCGCAAGAGCTTTGCCGATCCGAGCATCGTTTGGATCACGAGCTCGGTAGAGATCTCGCGCGAAAGACCCAGCAGGATGCCGGCCTCGATCATCGCTTCTGCCAGAAGCGCGAAGTACGCCGGACCGGACCCCGATATAGCAGTCACCGCATCCAGATAGCTCTCGGGAACGGCGACGACGCGCCCGACGTGTGCCAAGACCTCGGTAGCCAGGGACAGGTGCTCCTCTTGGGCGTGCCTGCCGGCAGCGATACCCGCCATGCCCTCGTGCACGATCGACGGCGTGTTGGGCATCGCGCGTACGACCGGGACCCCGTCTCCGAGCCGCGTCTCGACGAAGGAGGTGGGGATGGCGGCAACGACCGATAGCACCGTTTGCTCGGCACCTATCGTCGCCGAGATGTCGGCCAGCAACGCTTCGGTGTCTTGCGGCTTGACGGCAAGGACAACGACTTGTGCACCCGTGACCGCTTCCGCGTTGTTCATCGTCGTGTTCACGCCATAACGCGCCGCCAGCTCTTCAAGACGTTCCGCGCGGCGCGCGGTGACGACGATGTCCTCGGCCTTGCGCCATCCGGACGCGACGAGACCTGCAACGAGTGCTTCGCCCATCTTTCCGCCGCCGAGGACCGCAAGCTTTGCCATCGTCCCCCTATCATGGCAGGTCTCTGCAGGGCTCAACGAGGAGCACTAGATGCAGCGGGTGAACCACACGTGATCGGTCGGACGCTCTTATGGATGTCTGAGAAGAAGAGCGTTCAACGCTTCATCTCGAACAGCAAGCTGACGCGTGGCGTTGTGGATCGTTTCGTCGCCGGTTACGACCTGGAAGACGCGATCAACGCGATCAAAGATCTCAACTCGCGTGGCATCGGCGGGATCCTCGACCTCTTGGGCGAAGGCGTCACCGACGCGGACGGAGCTTCCGCCGCAGCACGCGAATATCTCACCTCGATCAAACGGATCGAAGAAACGGGAATCGACACAACCGTCTCGGTGAAACTGACGCAGCTCGGTCTCGCCTTCGATAAAGGCGCGTGTATCGATCACCTTCGAGTTCTTGCCGCCGAGGCGCAGGGGGCAGGGACTCGTGTCGAGATCGACATGGAACAATCGGAGTACGTCTTCGACACCCTCGATGTCTACCGTTTGCTGCAGGCCGACTTCCCCGACCTGAGGCTTGCGATCCAGGCTTATCTCCGCCGCACGCCGGTCGATCTCGAGACGATGGCCCCCCTGAAGCCCAAGGTTCGCCTCGTGAAGGGTGCCTACGCCGAGCCGGAGGAGTTGGCGTTCCAAAAACGCAGCGAGATCGACGCTCAGTACCGATTCTTGATCGAATGGCTTTTCGAGAGAGGCGACGATCCGGCAATCGCGACTCACGATCACAGATTGATCGATTACGCGAGCAAGCTGGCGGACCGGCGAGGCCTGACTGATAAGTGGGAAGTCCAGATGCTCTACGGCATCCGCCGCGATCTGCAAGACGAACTGGCGCGCTCGGGCCGGCGCGTCCGCGTGTACGTGCCGTTCGGCTCGGCCTGGTATCCCTATTTGATGCGCCGTCTTGCGGAGCGACCGGCGAACGTCGGATTTTTCTTGCGTTCGGTAGCGGGCAAGTAAGACGACGCGTTCGACCCGGCAAATTAGTAAGGCCCCAAAAACCTCCGGTCCACGACCGCCTCGTGCACTTCCCCACACACGAGATTGCCGCGCACCTTCGGCCTTTGGGGCCTTGAGTGCCCGAACGGTAACGACCTCTCGGTAGCTGCCGCAGGACGTCGCAGAAGATAGCTACGGCGCGCCGAAAGCGTCAAGTTGCACGAAGCGTAGCTACTTCAACGAACATGCAGGTCATCGCTACCGAAAATTTTCTTCGCGAAATCGAAGTTTCTGCGTGAGATACAGAGTTGTGCTAGCAGAAGCAAGCTTCTGGGACGCCCTCTTGTACTAGGCACTCGTACAGCTCCGCGAATCGCGCGGCAGCCGTATCCCAGGAAAAACCCGCTGCGACGTTCGCGGCGGCGGATGAAAATTCAGTGTGTAGGTTGCGATCGGATAACAGAGTCTTTAGTCGCGCGGCGAACTCAGTGGCCTCTCGGCGCTCGACCAAAAATCCGCTGCTGTCATCTGCCACAACCTCCGTCAACCCCCCGACCGCCGTCGCGACGACCGGCGTGCCGCACGCGTGTGCCTCGAGAGCTGTGAGACCGAACGATTCGGTGTGCGAGCAGATCACGAGCGCGTCGGCGGCTCTGTAGAGAACCGGCAGCTCGCCATGCGGACGGGTGCCGACGAATCGAACGTTGCCGGCGACGCCGAGGTCGCTCGCGAGCCGGTGAAGCCGGGCGAGCTCGGCATCTCCCTCTCGGCCGCTCGGCCCCCCCACCACTAACAAGACGGCCTCTCTGTCGATCGCCGGCACGAGCTGCTCGAGGGCACGCAACGCAAGTTCCAGACCTTTGAGGGGCTGGATCCGGCCCACCGCCAACAGCACGGCTTCGTCACCAAGGCCGAGCTCGGCTCGGGCTGCCTTCACGTCCCCGGGGAAGAAAATGTCGTGGTCGACTCCCGGCTGGATCGTGTGGATTCTGTCGTGCGAGGCGCCGTAGAGGCACGAGAGGTGGTGCCACTCTTCGTCTGACGACGCGATCAACGCATCGGCAGCGGAGATCACCGATGTCTCTGCATCGATGCGGAGGTCGGGCTCTGGCTCATCCCCCGGTGCAAGGAATCCGTTCTTGACGCGCGCCAGAGTGTGATTCGAGTGGATCAGAGGCGTATCCCAGCGATCGGCGAGCGCGGCTCCGGCCATCCCGGACTGCCAGTAGTGCGAATGAACGAAGTCGTAAGAACCACCTGAGGTCTGAGCAAACCCGGCAACCCCTTCGATGAAGTCGTCCAGGAACCGGATCCTTTGTTCCTTCTCGACCTCGACTCGCGGCCCGGCCTCGATCGAGATCACGCGTATCCCCGGCGCAAGGTGACAGACCTGTTCGGAGGCGTCGGTCGCACGCGTGAAGATGTCCGTTCTCACGTCCTGTTTGAGCAATGCGTCGGCGAGCGATCGGATGTAGACGGTCATCCCGCCGGCGTCTCCCGATCCTGGCTCGATCAGAGGCGACGAGTGATAGGCGAGCACAGCTCCGCGAAGCGCGCGCAAGATCAGGCACCGACCTTTGGCTCGTTCAAAACCCTGACGTTGTTCAAGGGGACAGCCTGCCCCCCTAGCTGGTACTTGTAACGTTCCGGCCCCCGCAGGAAATCGAACCGATCGAGACCGTTGTCGATCGACCTCTTCACCAACTCGGAAACGAGAACCAACCCAGGGGAGACTCTGGCCGCCTCGTCGTCGTAAGCCGAGTTGTACAGATAGAACGAGTTGCCGAATTCGAAAGAGAAAGTGGATGCGACCGGCTTGCCCGCGATCTCTAGGAAATCCAGTCGCAGCCACCCCAGGGGCATGAACGCCTTCGCGATCCGTTCGAAGAACGTAACGATCTCGCCGAACAGGAAGTGCCCTTTTCGGCCCTGAGCTCCTCGGTGCATGTCGATGAAGATCTTCAGATCGCCTTCCAACGTGTCTTCGGTGGACGTCCGAAACGCGGCGTCGGGATGGTCCCGCCCGATGCGTCGACGCTTACGGCGTAACTCGTGGCGCTGCTTCGAGTCGAGCGACTGCAGGTAGGAGTCCCAGTCGCCCGGGAGAGGCAGTACGGCAGAGGTCTCTTCCTGTTCGAGGGCGAAGCGGAACCCACGGTTGTCGGCGCGCTCGACGAGGAACTCTGCGAAACCGAATGGCACCGGCATGTTGTGTGCGTCGAACTCGGTCCACTCCACGGGAGCGTCGGCGAGCCACTCGATCAAGGCCTCGGCAACTTCGGCCCGGTCGCCTTCCGAGCAGATCGGTCCGAGGTAATCGGTTAGCTCGATGCCACCGACGAAACGGAAGCACCCGCTGTCCCCCTCCGGCTCCGGCTTGCGGTAGAGGGGTACAAGCGCGGCGACGTCGTCCCCACGCATCATCTTGAGCAGGAAGAGCTCCTTTCCCGAGCCGAGCTCCTCCCACCAGAGGCGTGACCACTCAGGCGTGGCAAAGATGTGTGCGTTGGGGTCGCGATCCAGCAATGTGCGCCATTCGGGTAGGTCGAAGCAGCGCTCGTCGCATTCCAGATGCACGTCGAGGGCCATCGTGGCGGTCACAGTAGCTTGAACAGCGCCGAGTCAGAACCGATTCCTGACTCCCGACGCGCCGCGAGCCCGCCGGAGCGGGCCCGCGTCACATTGCGTACTTCGATCGCCTCTAGGAACGCGCTGGCGACCTTGCTTGCTGCGGCCTTGGTCGCCTTTGCTCCGGCGTCGGCCGCCTTCTTGACGCTGGTGGCCGCGCCCTTGACCTGACTGCGCGCCTTCTTTGTCTGAGCCGCGGCGGTACGCGACCCCTTTGCGTTGGCCTGAATCGCCTTGCCGACGCTCGTCCATGCACCCTTGACGCGGGTACGAGCGGTCTTGGTCTGTGCAACCGCCTGACGTGTCGGACCTGCGTTCTTCACTCGCTTCGAGAGCGACTGGCCGCGCTTCACGAAGTCGTTGTAGACCTTCGTCGTCGACGTCCGATCGGCGATCTTGCTCGCGTTGCGAGCCTTCTCGACTGCGAATTCGCCTGCGCCAACGAACGCGTACAGGATGTCTTGTGGTTTCGGCATCTGGTTCACCTCCTTCGTGATTTCTCGTGTGTCAACAAAAGGACGACGGGAGGCGGAGGCTCGTTGGGGCCCGTCGGAAACGAGCAGACCCCAACGCCGGGTGGGGGGTGAAGAGGGTCGCTCCGACTCCCGCCAGAACTTCACATGTCGTTTGCTTTCTTCTGTGGGCTGGAACTGTGGGCGACGTCGGCCCCCGACACCGCGGCAGCCTTGTCTTGCGGTGGTGTGTTCGCTTCGACGTACGACCGATAGTGGTCGATCAAGACCTGCTTCTGGAGATCCGACAGGTACGGGTCCTTCAGGATCTCCGAAACGAGGTCGGGCCGGCGGTCCTCGTCGAGGATCCCCGCTCGCACGTAAAGGGTTTCCGACGAGATCTCGAGCGCCTTGGCGATCTGTTGAAGGATCTCGGCCGACGGTTTCCTCAAGCCCCGCTCGATCTGCGACAGGTAAGGGTTCGAGATACCTGCCCTGTCCGACAGCTTGCGCAGGGACAGACGAGCCGCCCGCCGCTGGTCGCGGATGAACGACCCGAGCTCGGAGAGCTTCATTCGGCCGTTCGACACCTCGCCTCCTGCCCATCGTGGAACACGCTTTCGCTAGCTGTTATAGCACGTTTGTATAACAGTTGCAAGCACTAGCGAAGACACGCTATGGCGGAGGCGCGGCGGGGCAACGAGCAGAGCGGGCAGGGAAGAGCTTCCTGGCGGAGAAGCATGGCCCGTGGCCCATCGAACTTTCCACATATTGCCCGTTGCGCTCGCGGTGACCGTGATCGTGAGCATGGCCTCGTTCGCCGCGCTCGCGATCCACTTCGGCACGGAGCCCGCCCTGTCTAGGTCGGCGAGAGTGGCAGTCGAGCCTCCGGCCCGGGTGGCTTCGATCGGGCTTCCCATCGACGGGAGGAAGCCGGGACGGATCCGCCGGGGCCACCACGGTCGAGCTGGCGGTTTGCGGGGTGATCTACGGCACCACCGCCGCGCGGCCCGATCCGGCGCACTCGTACGCTCGCATCTCGTTGCCGCTGCCTTCCACCCTGCACAGGGACACACGGCGAGGGCGCGCAAGAATGGCGTCCAGAAACCACCGCCATCAGAGGGCATCGCACCCGGGCGGCCTCGTCCCGAGCCATCTCCGAGTCCTTCGCCTAGCGCCGAAGAATCACCGACGGCGAGGCCAAGCCCCTCGCCTGATCCGTCCCCTTCGGGAGACGACCACGGCAACGGGAATGGGCACGGTCACAAACCTCCGCCTAAGAAGGGTGGGGGGTAGAGAGTTCGCGCAGCGTCAGGCGAGTGCGGCCGATGGATCGGCTTCGCCCGACGTATAGCGTCGAACGATCTCGCTCTGGATGCGGTCCATCACGTCTTGCACCGCTTTCCGCTTGGCCGAGACGTTTCTCTCGTGGTCCGAAACCGACTGGATGATTCCCTTGATCTCGGTCGGCTGCAGCGACGGCAATTTCGAAAGCGTCTGCTCTCCGACTATCTCTTCAACGCGGCGGCGGGGGATGTCGGCGTTGCGAGGAACGCTCAGATCCGGAGCCCGTTCGGGCAGCGATGCATCGCCGCCACCGACCTCGGATGCGAGGATCTGCGGCAACCGGTCGAGCAGCGAATCATCTTTCCCAGACGTCCGACGCTCGAGCTCGGCCGCAAGTATGTCGACGCGCGCTTGGCATAGACGACGTTCGAACGACAGCTCGCGCTCGACCTCTTTGCATTCCTCGCGCATCTGCCGTAGCTCATCGAGCGGCTTCGACTGAAGGCCTTCTAGATAAGAAGGATCTGCAATCCTGTCGCTCGCGCGGCGCTTCTGCTCCATCAGGTCAGCGTACCGCGCCGGGCTCCTAGATTCGGGCCTCAACGAGCAACGAGTCCCAACATCCGCCTCGCGTCATCCGGCGAAGCGACCTCCCGCCCTACTTCGTGTGCCATGTGCACAACTCGTTCGATCAGCTGTGCATTCGAAGACGCTCTGACGCCGGCTTCGATATACGTTACGTCTTCCAACCCCGTCCTTACGTGCCCCCCGGCTTCTAATGCAGCGCGGGCAACTCCGACGTGCGCTCGCCCGATCCCCGTCGCGCTCCACGTGGAATCTCGCGTCAATTTCGCTCTCAGGAACGACACGGAATCGGGCCACGCCGGCATACCGCCCGGAACACCCAAGACGAAGTCGAAATGTCGGTGGTGCTCTGCACCCAACTCTTCGTAAAGCCGATCGGCCGTCGCGATCATCCCGGAATCGAAGATCTCGTATCCCGGCAGAACGCCAAGCGAAAGCATCCGCTCGTACAACGATCGAACGAAGGGCAGGCGGTTCACGAACACTTCGTCGGCAAAGTTCACCGATCCCGTTGTAAGCGTCGCCATCTCGGGCCGAAGCTCGAGAGGTGCGAGCCGCGCGACCTCCGGATCCGAGATCGCGCCGCCGGTCGTGAACTGGACGATCAGGTCGGTGTGGCGTCGGATGGCATCCCTTGCGCGTTCAAAGGTCGCGACATCCATCGTCGGCGAGCCGTCGTCGTCGCGCACGTGCAGGTGATAGATCGCGGCCCCCGCGTCGCGACATCGGACGGCGTCCACCACGAGCTCCTCTACCGTCGCCGGTAGACCCGAATGCTCCCCCTTTGACAGCTCGGCCCCTACGGCGGCGACGGTGATCATCACTTCGTCCATGCATCGAGCCTAGTTGCGCGTACGCTTGTTGCATGCGTGGGGTCGAGGACTATCTAGAAGAGATCAAGCGCCTCGAAGAGGACGGCGATCGGATCACCGCGACCGTCCTCGCCCGGATCCTCGATGTGTCGCTGCCCTCGTGCTCGGAGATGCTCAAGCGGCTCGCAGGTGAGGGATACCTGATCCGAGAAAAGGGCGGAGACATCTTGCTGACACCAGATGGCCGCCGGCTTGCACACACGATGCTCCGGCGTCATCGCTTGATCGAATGCTTACTAGTGCAGAAGCTCGATATGGAGTGGTACGAGGTCCACGGCGAAGCACACAAGATCGAGCACGCGATCTCTTCTCGTGTCGAGGAGGCTCTCGCGAAGTCACTCGACTATCCCGACTACTGCCCGCACGGCCATCCGATCTGCCCGGTTGACCTGCGCGTGCTGAAGCGACTGACGGAGCTCGACGCTGGCGAGAGCGGCGACGTTGCTCAGATCTCAGAGCTCCAGGAAGACGTGCTTCCCTATATGGACCAGATCGGAGTTCGCCC
>JALZGD010000205.1:4206-4520 GCA_030861205.1 Actinomycetota bacterium | reverse complement strand
CCGCAGTTGCCGTGAAGGCCGCGACCCAACCGGTTGCACCGATCGGGTTCGCCGGGTTGACGATCGCGCGGAATACCAGCGTCACGATGACCGCGTTCAACATGAAGTTCGCCAAGTTGAACGTCAGCTTCAGCAACGACTGTCGACGACGCACGAGCGCGATCGCGGCCCCCAACAACTGCGCGGTGATGAGCACTCCGGGGGATACAAAGAAGAGCCCTGCGACGAGCGGGATCTCGCTCAGCGCGAACGAATGCGCGTCGCGGCGGAACTGAAGGTGAACGATGAAGACCTCGGCTCCCAAGAACATCGCG
>JALZGD010000205.1:2606-4196 GCA_030861205.1 Actinomycetota bacterium | reverse complement strand
CTCGAGCTCCGGGAGGTGGCGCAAGAAGACGAGGTAGAGCACCAAGCCGATCTCGGCGATCAGCAACGCGAGGATCGCGACGCGCTGGCCGCCTCTAGGCCGCTGGTGAACCTGGCTTGCTTGGTTTCCTGTTGGGTTCATTCCTTGGTTCCATCGGTGACTCTTATAGGGGCCTTTAGCTGCAAAAACGAAGAGGAGCCCCGGCTCTCGGAGCTCCTCCATCCGGCCACACTGGCATCCGTGGCGGAGCCGAGCCGGTTCGTGCGCTGTGACCGGGCTCTGGCCCCAAGCGGGGTGCGGTCCGCTTGGGGCCGAGAGACCCAGATCTATCGGTTCAGTCCCAGCTGGCGCCGCTCCACGAGTTGCCGCTCCAGCTGTTGCCCGACCAGCTGTTGCCGCTCCACGAGTTGCCGCTCCAGCTCACTCCGGACCAGCTGTTGCCGCTCCAGGAGTTGCCGGACCAGCTGTTGCCCGACCAGCTGTTGCCGCTCCACGAGTTGGAGCTCCAGCTCACACCGGACCAGCTGTTGCCGGACCACGAGACTCCGGACCAGCTCACGCCGCTCCACGAGTTACCCGACCAGCTGTTGCCGGACCACGAGACGCCGTTCCACAGGCCGCCGCTCCAGGAGACTCCGCTCCAGGAGTTGCCCGACCAGCTCACGCCGCTCCATGAGTTTCCGAAGATGTCGATCTCTCCGGTGAGGACGTTGCTGTTCGCGTCCTGCACGTGCATCGTGCCACGGCTGGACTCGAGCGAACCGGTCCCATCAGACGTCGGCCACACCTGAGTCGCCGCCGGCACGGGAGCCGAGAGCGCCTGGTTCATGTTGAGCTCGCCGGCACCCTGGGAGACGGCGTCACCCAGCGGCAGCTTCGATGCGGTCGTCGTGAGCAGTGCCTTCACCTGGTCCGGCGTGATGCCGGGGCGAGCCTGCTCGATCAGAGCGACCGCGCCAGAGACGACTGCCGCCGCCTGTGACGTGCCCGAGCCGCGGAAGTAGCGGTCCGAGACGAAGCCCTCGGGGTGGTTTACGTCGATGTTGCTGCCGGGGACCCGCAAGCTGACGATGTGCGTTCCCGGCGCAACGAGATCCGGGTTGCGAACGCCGTCGCCACGAGCGGTCCAGGTAGGTGTCGTGTCGTCGTTCGTCGACCACGTGCCCTTGGTGTCGTTGGCGCCGACCGCGATCACGTACGGGTCGTTGGCGGGGTCTTCGAGGCGGCCGTTGTTGAAGCCGTTGTTGCCGGCGGCTGCGACGACGACGATCCCTTTGCGCCACGCGACTTCGGCCGCGTAGTCGAGCGGGTCCTTCAGGTAGCTCTGGTTCGAGTCCGTGCCGAACGACAGGTTGAGCACCTTGATGTTCATCCCGTTGTCGGTGCGGTGCTGCACGACCCAGTCGATGGCGGCCAGAACCTGGCTGACGTCGACGGCGCCGTTGGCCGACCCGACCTTGACGTTCACGATCCGCGCGTCGGGCGCGACACCCGAGAAGTCCGAAGCGGATCCCGTCCACTCCTTGGCTGCGGGAAGGCTTGCGTCACGCCCGGCCATGATGCCTGCGAGATGCGTGCCGTGCCCGTACG
>JALZGD010000205.1:1660-2596 GCA_030861205.1 Actinomycetota bacterium | reverse complement strand
TCCGGGCCGTTGACGACCTTGCCCGGGCCGTTGATACCGGCGACCGGGGCGATGCCCGTGTCGATCTCGGCGATGTCGACGCCCTTGCCGGTGTAGCCGGCTTTCCAGAACGCGTCAGCCTTGATCGAACGGATCAGGTTGAACATGGACCCGACGTCCTTCGACGGGTCGTAGTTGGTGGCCTCCAGCTGGACCTTGCCGTCGAGGCTAACCGCGGCCACGCCTGGGGCGCTTTGCACCGCGTTCATCTCGCCGGCGGGGACCTTCGCCGAGAACCCGTGGATTATCGAGATCTTCCGCTCGACCGTTCCGCCTGCCGACTCCACACTCTTTACGGCCAGCGATTGCCCACCGGGTAGCGCCCGAACGATCACGGACACCATCCCTTCGAGCGCGCGACTGGACTGAGCTGCCCCTACCGGGGCGGCCAGCATGGAGACCGCAACGGCCGACGCGAGGAACAACCCCATGAGGCGTGTTGCCTTCTTGGAGTCGTCCCAGCTGATGCCGTAAGCGATCTTCAACCGGACCTCCTTTCCCCTTCCGAGCCCGCGAAGGGCAGACTCTTCCTGTAAATAACTGGTTCTGCATCGGTCGCCCCGGCCGTTCGGCACATAGCCCAGATGGACCATTTATTGGAAATATTGCGCCCATATCGGACAAAGGTCGCGGGGGAGGGGGCGGCGGACCTGAGATCGGCGCCGCGGGTTGAAGCCGGAGCCGGGTTAGAGGAGGTCGGCCAGCTCGGTGAAACAGCGGTCGACGTCGTCTTCGTTGCTGAAGAAGTGGGGTGAGATGCGAAGCGCGTCGCCCCGGCGATCCACCACCACGTCGCGATCGAACAGGGCGTGAAGGCCCTTGTCGGCAGCCTCATGGCCCCCCGGGATGCGCACCCGCACCAGCCCGCCGCGGCGCTCGTCATCACGGGGCGTCAGC
>JALZGD010000205.1:0-1650 GCA_030861205.1 Actinomycetota bacterium | reverse complement strand
TGATCGATGACGCGTTGAGTGAGCTCCCGGTTGCGCGCTCTGATCGCCGGGACGCCGACCTCGGAGATGATCGAAACGCCCGCAGCGGCGCTCCACCCCAGAGGCAAGGGGTAGGTGCCCGTTTCGAACCGGCGGGCGTCCGGGCTAAGACTCAGAGTCGATCGATCGAACGAGAACGGCTCGACCGTCCCGAACCACCCGACCACCAAGGGCTCGAGCTGCTCTGCGAGGTCGGCGCGGCAATACAGGAACGCGAGGCCCTGCCCTCCGCACAGCCATTTCAGCACCCCGCCCAACAGCAGGTCGACGCCGAGGGCGTGCACGTCGATGGGCACGATGCCGGTGCCGTGGAAGTCGTCGACGACGACCAGCGCACCGTGCTCGTGCGCGGCCGTCACGATCGGCTCGAGCTCGACGATGTGCGACGACTCGAACAACACGCGGTTGACGTTGACGATCGCTGTTCGATCGTCGATGCGGGCGACGTACTCCTCCGGATCTATACGGATGCCGTCCGGTGTCGGCACGACGTCGAGCTCGGCGCCCCGTCGCTGTTGGGCGCGCCATACGTAGTGGTTCGTCGGGAAGTCCATCGCCGAAAGAACGACCTTCGGCCGCTCCTTCAGATCTAGGCACGTCGCGATCGACGACAGGCCCGCCGACACCGACGGAACGAGGCCGACTTCGCCGGGCGATGCTCCGAGCAGCCCGCCGAGCAAGCGCCGGCATTCGTCGAGCTTGGGCAGCCCGTGATCGAGCCACAGCTCCTCGGGGCCGAGCCGTCCCCAGAGCTCGAGATGCTCGTGGGCCGCGTCGAGTGCCCGCCGCGACAGAGGACCGAGCGACGCGGAGATCAGATACGTCCGCTTCTCGACGATGGGGAACTCGGCGCGATAGCGCTCCAACTCGTGAGCCACGCCCGCAGGTTACGCCGCGAGGCGCGAAAACCGTAGACGGGAAGTTAAGTTACAGGCGCGTCGTTTAGCATCGTCGAGATGCCAGAGCCCCTCGCCTCAGCTGCCGGGCGACTCGTAATCAGGGGGGCCCGGGAGCACAACCTCAAGAACGTCCACCTCGAGTTGCCGCGCGATTCCCTGATCGTTTTCACGGGGATCTCGGGCTCGGGGAAATCGTCGCTTGCCTTCGACACGATCTATGCCGAGGGCCAGCGGCGCTATGTCGAGTCGTTGTCCGCGTACGCCCGTCAGTTCTTGGGGCAGATGGACAAGCCCGACGTCGACTTCATCGAGGGACTCTCACCCGCGATCTCGATCGACCAGAAATCGGCGTCGCGCAACCCGCGGTCGACGGTCGGAACCATCACGGAGATCTACGACTACCTGAGGCTGCTGTATGCGCGCATCGGCCGCCCTCATTGCTACAACTGCGGACGTCCGATCGCGCGCCAGACCCCGGAGCAGATCGTGGATCAGGTTCTGCAACTCGCGGAGGGGACGCGTTTCCAGGTGCTTGCGCCGATCGTCCGCAGCCGCAAAGGCGAGTTCACTGCGCTGTTCGAAGATCTTGCGCGGCGTGGGTACGCACGCGCTCGCGTCGACGGCGAGGTGAAGGACCTCTCGGAATCGATCCGGCTGGACCGCTACTTCCAGCACGACATCGACGTCATCGTCGACCGCCTCGTGATGAAGG
>JALZGD010000204.1:3715-4567 GCA_030861205.1 Actinomycetota bacterium | reverse complement strand
AGACGGTCATTGATGACACTGCCAACACCGTAAAGACGCGAACGACCGTCCCCCTCATAATCAGACGTTACCCCTCGCCTGCTTTTGGGTTCTGTCAGCAAAGCTTTCCGAAAAGGACGCTCCTGCCGACGGAACGCTTATTGCAGCGGACGGTTGCGCGGAAACGCTTATTCGGTCGTGTACATGTCGAGGCGGCGGGTGACTTCGATCGCGCGGCGCTCGAGTTCCGCATAGTCGCCTTCGGCGGCGATATCCGCGTCGAACACCGAGCCGGCGAACCCGACCAACTCGGCCCCCGCATCCAAATAGCCCAAGTAGTTCTCGGCCGTTAAGCCGCCAGTGCACAGGATCGGGGTCCCATCGAGGGGCCCCAGCACGTCGGCGATGTAGTCCGGCCCGCCCAGGCTCTCGGCCGGAAACACCTTGACCCAGTCCGCGCCTGCGCGGCGCGCCTCGAAGATCTCGGTCGGTGTCGACGCGCCCATCGCCACGGGCAAGGACAAGTCGTGAGCAGCCTCGACGACCTCGGGCACGACGACCGGCGTCACGATGAACTCGGCCCCCGCGTCGTAAGCCTCTTTGACCTGCTCGGGTGCCGTGATGGTGCCGGCGCCCAGCAGAGCGTCGATCCGTCCGGCGAGGTCCGCCATGGCGTCGGTGGCGCCGGGCGTGTTCATCGTTATCTCGACGGCCTCGAACCCACCCCGGGTTGCTGCACCGGCAGCCTCCACGGCGTCGTCGGGGGCGCGCATGCGGAAGATCGCGATCACCGTCGCGTCGCGCAGGCGCGAGACCCTGGATTCGAAGAGCTTTTGGCTCATACAGACAAACTACTAGACGCTCAAAAGCAAT
>JALZGD010000204.1:0-3705 GCA_030861205.1 Actinomycetota bacterium | reverse complement strand
CCCTTCGAACTACCACCAGAGCGAGCAATAGTCGCGAGAGAAGTTGTCGCGAAGAACCGAAACCTGACACACCCCCGGTACAAGATGAGGCGAGCATGGTCACGCTGAGAGCCGACCCGTGGCGCCCGGACTTCGGGATGGGGGCCGAGATCGGCTTCGAAGAAGAGATGACACAAGCGGTCGTCGACCCGACGGTCGAGACCCTCGATTGGTCGCGGGCGATCGCTCCCCCGCCCTGCGATCAGGAACCAGTCGTCTTCGTCGACGGGGTCATGCGGACGGAGTTGCGCGTGATGGCGTCCGAGGACGACAAACGCGCATGGGGCCTACTCGGATCGTTCGCCGCGGGCGGCGTCCTGTGCGACGGCGCGGCCAACTTCGTAGCCGAGGAGGAGCCGGTCGGAAGAGCCCTCTTGCTCGGAGGGCGCGTCGAAGGCGCTCCGGTCGCCGTCGATGTCGGTCGCACGTCGCTCGTTTACCGCTGCATCGGCGTGACCGACGACTCGCCCACCGGTCTCAGACGCTCTTTGCAGCGACTGATGCTCGCCGAGGAACAGCGACTGGCCGCAAAGCTCGCCCACGACACGCTGGTATTCGCCGACGGGCCATTACACGTCGACTCGAACGCCGGCAAGGCCCGGGTCGTCGGTGTGGTCAAGCGTATGGTCAGCGCGTATCTGACCGGCGAGCACGCCGAGCTGCTGCCCCGACTCCGCCCGGGCGAGCGCACGCCCTTGTTCGCGCTTGGCAACGGCGCGGTGGACCGCTTCGCGTGGTACCTGCGGTTGATCCCGCAGGACCGCGGGTGGCACGAGCTTGCGGGCCTGGTCCGCTGCGAGGTCCGCATGGAGATCGGTCTCGGAGCAGCCGCGCAGATCGCCGACCAGGTTGCGTGCCATCTCCCGTCGTACGCGGGACGCCCGGGCGTCGACCCGCGCGCTCCGCACAACCTGACCCCCGTAGGTGCCCTCGAAGGACGTCTCAAGCACCGGCTCGGTAGCTCTACGGTGATCGGACGCGCGCTGCTGACGAAACTCGCGGAGGCGAACGGCCATGGATGAGACCTACATTCCGACCGAGTCCGAGCCCGTCGGGATAGTTCTGGGCACCGAGGACTCCACCCCGCTCGCGTTCTGGGTGGCCGTTGCCCCGGGGTCCTATCTGCAGCTGGACGATGCGGTGCTGGTCGAGACCGACGTGCCGGGGCGCGGCACGATCCGCGTCTGCGGATTGGTTCAAGAAGTTCGAGCCAGGCACGAAGGTGCGGCCCTCGATTCCGACGTCTTCTTGATCGACAAAGGCGTGCTGCCAGCCGACGTCGCCCAGGCAGCCAAGGTCGTCGCCACCCGTGTCGAGCCCGAGATCTTCGTCCCGCCGCTCCCAGGCCAGCAGGCGCTGCGCGCTCGCGGGAAGGATCGCGACGAAGCCCTCTACCTGGATCAGATCGAACGACGCCTCGCCGCAGGACTATCGCGCGACGCCGAGCCCATCTACATGGACCTGGATTTCCTCGATGGATCGCGTGGAGCGCACGTGAACATCTCCGGGATCTCGGGCGTCGCGACAAAGACGACGTACGCGTTGTTCCTGCTGTACTCGCTGTTCCACTCCGACGTGCTCGGCCCCTACCGCACGAACACGAAGGCGATCGTGTTTAACGTCAAGGGCGAGGATCTGTTGCATCTCGACCAACCGAACGCTCGTCTGACCGACGATCAGAGACGCAGTTACGAGCATCTCGGTCTTCCGGCCGGGCCCTTCGAATCGGTCGGTCTATGGGCGCCGGTAGCCGCTCGCGCCGGCGGCCAAGCGATCCCGGACACGGGTGGCCGCAAGCAGGGACTCAACGCTTACTACTGGACGATCAAAGAGTTCGTCCGCGAGGGCTACTTGAAGTTTCTCTTCGCGGAAGCCGAGAGCGAGCGCTCGCAGATCGCGGATCTGGTCGCTCGCGTCGAGTCATTCCTCGACCGCGAGTCCGAAGACGACCCCGACCACGATGCGACCGTCAAGATCTCGGGCCAGGCGATCACTTCGTTCGACCAACTCGTCGAGTACATCAACGCCGAGCTCGACGACGACGCGTCCCCGTGGCGTGGTCGGATGGCCGAGGGCACGATCGCCGCGTTCCAACGGCGCCTCGAATCCGCGCGTTTCCGCGTCGGCCACTTGATCTGGGGACGCGAAGCCGAAAACTCTGCCGCCCACCGGATCGATTGGGACGCGTCGCAGGTGACGGTCATCGACATCCACAACCTGCACGACCGCGCCAAGCGGTTCGTCACGGGTGTCGTCATCAAGAAGCTCTTCGAGCACAAAGAGCGGCAAGGTCAACGACTCCCGTTGACCTTCCTCGTTCTCGACGAGCTCAACCGCTATGCCCCGCGCGACGGGTGGAGCCCGATCAAAGAAGTGCTTCTGGACGTAGCCGAACGCGGACGCTCGCTCGGGATGATCCTCGTGGGGGCCGAGCAGACCGCAAGTGAGGTCGAACGCCGCGTCATCGCCAACTCGGCATTCCGTGTGGTCGGTCGCCTCGACACGGCCGAAGCCGAGCGCTCCGAGTACGGCTTCATGCCCGCGGTCACACGGGCCAGGGCAGCGATCCTGAAGCCCGGCTCGATGATCCTGCAGCAACCTCATGTGCCGATACCGATGCAGATCTCGTTCCCATTCCCGTCATGGGCGACGCGGGCCGACGAGGTCGACGGCGGCTCTACGGGTGACGACGTGTTCGACCGCTTCAAGGATTAGCCGGGCCGGCCCACATGCGATTCCTCCACACCGCTGACTGGCACGTCGGGCGGACGATCCGCGGTCGATCGCGTATCGACGAGTTCGACAAGTCGCTCCGCCAGGTCGTGGAGATCGCGCGCGGCGAAAGCGTGGATTGCGTCCTCGTAGCGGGAGATCTACACGACCAGCGTGCGGTGACGGCGGATGCCGATCGATTGATATTCGAGACGTTCATCCAGCTTTACGAAGCGGGTATCCCAGTCGTAGTCATCCCCGGAAATCACGACTCGGCCGCGCGCCTCGCGGCGTTCGCCCCCTTGTTGGAGCGCATCGCAACCCACGCCGTCCCGAAGATGCGCCACCCCGATCACGGAGGCGCAGTGAAGGTGACATCGCGCGACGGGTCCGAGATCGCCAATATCGCCTGCCTCCCATTTGTTTCGCCGCGTCGTTTCCTGGACGGAACGTCCGAGTTCGAGAATCTCGCGGCCGGATACGTCAACTTCGACGAAGGCATGGGGCATCTCTTCGATCACTTCGAGGAGGCATTCAAGCCGGCTGAGGTCAACGTCGTGCTCGGCCACCTGTTCGTAGCAGGTGCGCAGCCGAGCGGAACCGAACGCGAAGTGACTATCGGCGCCGACTACGCCGTATCTGCGGCACGGCTCCCTGCGACGGCCAATTACATCGCGCTCGGCCACATCCATAAAGCACAGAAGGTGAAGGGGGCCGCGGCCGACGCCCGTTACAGCGGATCGCTCTTACAACTCGACTTCGGTGAGCGGGGACAAGACAAGTCGGTGTCCATCGTCGACGTCAAGGCCGGCAAGCCGCCGAAGGTGAAACAAGTGCCCATCGATGCAGCGCGGCAACTTGTCGAGCTTTCCGGAACTTTGGACGAGCTCGCGTCCCGGGCCGAACGCGCCGGAGACGCATACCTGCGGGTCAATATCTCGCTCGATGCACCGG
>JALZGD010000203.1:2842-4589 GCA_030861205.1 Actinomycetota bacterium | reverse complement strand
CGTTACCCCCGCGGTGATCGAGCAGCCCGCCGACGATCAACCCGCCCACGAAACCGCCCGCGTGCGCACGGACGTCGATCTCTCCGCTCGCAGCGATTCCGATGATCGCGTTCAGGATCAGGATGAAGACGATGTTGCGCCACAGCATGTTCATCGCGGGGTTGTCGCGGCGCCGGTACACGTACACGGCGAGGCAGCCGAGCAATCCGAAGATCGCGCCCGACGCGCCTACACCGAGCTCGTTGCACGGTCCCCACATGTATGACGCAGCACTGCCAAGAAGCCCCGTTGCGACGAAGATCCCGACGAAGCGGCGGCTGCCGAACACCCGCTCGACGAAGGGGCCGATCAGGAAGAGCGCATACCCGTTGAACGCGATATGGGGAAAGCCGGCGTGGAGCAGCATCGTGGTGAACAGCCGGTAGAACTCACCCTTGTTCGCGATCGCCGGCTGAAACAGTCCGTAGTGAACCGAGAGGTAGTCGAACGGCCCTTGTTTGGGCACGATCAATTGCACGATGAAGATCGCGACGAGGATGGCTAGCGTGGCATACGTCGCGGGTGCGGCACTGGTATTGATATGTCGGACGCGGGGCGCAGAGCGTTTAGCCTCTGCAACGCATTCCGGACAGTGCTGCCCGACCGACGCCGGGATCGCACACCGTCCGCAGATCGGGCGCCCGCAGCGCGAGCAACTGAGTTTGGTAGGTGTTTTCGGGTGCGCGTAGCAATACGTCTGTTCGGCTTCGTCGACGCCTACGGCGGAGCCCGGCGGCTGGTAATCCACCGCTCGATGCTCGCACACGCGTGCACCTATCGAAGGACGGAATCGTGACCGCGCACCGCTCTCGCCTACGAGTGGCGACCTTTAACCTCCATCACTGCGAGGGCATTGACGGCAAGGTCGACCCGGGTCGGGCCGCACGGTCCGTCGTTTCTCTCGAGGCCGATGTGATCGCGCTTCAGGAGATCGATCGCGGCCTGCCGCGCTCCGACAGGGTCGACCAGGTCGCACAGTTACAACAAACGACGGGCCATCGCTTCTCGTTCCACGCGACCGTTCAGCGGGCCGGTGGTCGGTACGGCATTGCGCTCGGGGCACGCGAGGAACTGGACGTCGAGGCGGTCGAGCTATTCACTCCGAGTGGTCTGGAGCCGCGTGCTGCGCTTGTTGCCGAAGTGAGCGGGGTGACTGTCGTCGCGACTCACCTCAGCCGGATGAAGCATCGCGATGTCCAGGAGCGTCAGCTCGACACGCTCGCAGCGATCGTTACGTCATCAGGGGGCCCCCTAGTGATGGTGGGGGATCTGAATCGAGATGCGGGCGATCTCGGTGCGCTCGCGTCGTCCGGCCTCGTCCCCGCGGCGACCGCGCCGACGTTCCCGGCGCGCGCACCGAAACGGCAGCTCGACCACATCCTCGTGTCGGAGGGCGTCGAGGTCGATTCTGGAGGATCACTTCAGACGGAAGCGTCCGATCATCTGCCCCTGTGGGCCGATGTCTTTTTCCGTTAACTGATGCGGTCCGGCCAGCGCGCCTAGGAGCCGGCGCCCTGCTCCTCCTGCCAGAACAGCACGAGCGCGCGCTCGATGCGGTCCAGAAGTTCCTTGCTCGGGTATTTGGTCGCGTCGACCCTCTCGAGCATCAGGTCGACGAAGCGCATCGCTCGCTCCTGCGTGTCGGTAGCCATCGCAACCCCCTTCTCTCCGAACGCGTAACGCAATCACGCGACTGCGGATGCGTACC
>JALZGD010000203.1:0-2832 GCA_030861205.1 Actinomycetota bacterium | reverse complement strand
AACCGTCTGGCGACTGCCAGTTACTTCCACTACGTCGCGTGTTTGCACGACTACGGAGCGGGTACGAAGTGCGGGACCGTCCGACCGATCCAAGGGGGGGTGCGGATGTCGACCGCGATCAGACCTCAACAGACGTACATGGCCCAACAGAGCATGGGCCGCGGCGGGCCGAGTGGCCTTGCCGACGTACTCGAGGTGCTTCTCGACAAGGGACTCGTGATCGACGCGTTCGTGCGCGTCTCGTTGGTCGGCATCGAACTGCTCACGATCGACGCACGTGTCGTCATCGCGAGTGTCGACACGTATCTCCACTTCGCCGAAGCCGTCAACAGGCTCGATCTCGTAACGGGCACCAACGCTCAGAGCTTGTCCGACATCTTGGGCGACGGAGACAAGTCGAGGGGCGGACACGACGGACCGGCCGCCCTGTCCAAGGCGCCCGCCGAAGACGACTCTGACGACGAGCAACGAGCAGAGCTCGAGCCGGCGCTTGGCAAAGACGCGGCGGGCGAGGACGAGAACGTCCGTCGATCGCAGTCCGACTCCCAAGGCCGCGACGACGACTCGGGGTCGAACGACAAGACGATCTTCAGCCGCATCAAGGAACGAGGGCAGGTCTTCTAGAGAGGAGTTCCATGTTCAAACGAAAGAAGGATCTCAAGGGTCAGGTGGCCGATGCGACGTCGGAAGTCCGCGCCGCGGGCAACGACGTTGCGAAAAGGATTCGGTCGAGGAAGCCGAACAAAGTCGACACGGTGACAGCAGCAGCGCTTCTGCTCGGATTCGCGAACTGGATCTCGGTCAGCCTCTTCAATTTCGACCTCGTCCAGGCAGTCGCAAAGAGGAAGTCCGTTCCCGGCCGCGCTGCGTACGGGTTCCTTGGCTTGAGCGCGTTGTACGCGGCCGCACGGGGCGCGAAGGGGGCCAAGTAGATGGCTATCGCACAGCGTCAGCTCGCGCAGCAGAGCATGGGTCGCGGCGGCCCAAGCGGTCTTGCCGACGTGCTGGAAGTCCTCCTCGACAAGGGCCTCGTGATCGACGCATTCGTGCGCGTCTCGCTGGTGGGCATCGAGCTGCTGACGATCGACGCGCGCGTAGTCGTCGCGAGCGTGGACACGTACCTGCATTTCGCTGAGGCAGTCAATCGCTTGGACCTGCTCCAGGTGAACAACTCGCAGACACTGGGCGACCTCGTCTCCGGCGCGGAAGAGAAGGGGGCGAAGGAGAAGACGAAAGGGGCTCTCGAAGGCGTCCGCGAGAAGTTCTCGCGTAAAGACGAAGACCGCGAGAAGACTGAGTCGAGGTCTTAGCGATGGACTGGGGCCTCTACGCTTACGGCGTCGTTCGACCAGGCGTCGATATCCCCGTCGGCACGACCGGTGTCGCGGGTGCCGCGGTCGACGTCGCGGAGATCGATTCGCTCGGCGTCGTCGTTAGCCCGATAGATGGTGGAGATCTGCATGCCCGTCGCGATGACTTGCTCGCTCACTCGGACGTGCTGCAGCGGATCACGGAGCAAACCGATGTCCTGCCGATGTCGTTCGGGTGCGTTTTCGCCGATCGCAAAGAGCTCGCCGACACCTTCATCGCGCCGAATCGCGACGCGTTGAGTCGGCTGCTCGACCGGATCGGTGGGCATGTCGAGTTCCAGATAAAGGGCTCATACGTACAACAAGCGGTGCTCGTAGAGATCGCGGCCACAGACGCGAAGCTCAAGAAGCTCCAGGCCCGCGCGCGTTCGAGTTCGTCGGTCGAAGCGCAGATCGAGGTCGGTCGGCGCGTCGCGACGTTGCTCGACGACAAGCGCTACGGAGACGCACGCTCGATAGCCGACACACTGCGGCCGCTTGCCGCCGATCTGTCGATCGCCGACGCTCAGGGTGAATACGGAGTCATCAACGCGTCGTTCCTCGTGCCTCGAGGTTCGGCGGTTCTCTTTATCGAGAAGGCCGAACGATTGCAGGAGGACCTCGGCGACCGAGTCTCCCTGAGATGCCTCGGCCCCCTTCCTCCGTACAGCTTCGTCAGTGCAGAAGAGCTCGTCGGAGTCAGCTGATGGGGATATTGGGTCGCGTCTTGCTGCTTCCGTTGCTTCCGCTCGAGGGCATGGTCTGGCTTGCCCGGCTCCTCGAAGAGCTCGGGGACCGCGAGCTCAACGACCCGACGGTGCTGCGAGAGCGGCTCGATGAGGCTGAGAGAGCGCATCGCGCGGGAGAGATAGGTGATAACGAGCTCGCCGAGATCGAACGCGTGATCCTCGACCGACTGTTCGCTACTCGAAACGCGGGAGGCATGCCATGAGTGACGATTCGTCCAACGGAAACGGACACAAACGGCTCGCGCCCGGCGAAGCGATCGCCAGCGCCCGCGATGTCATCCAAGAGCTGACCGGGAAACGTCCGGAAGGTGTGTCGGCCGTCAACAAGAGCGACGACGGTGGGTGGACCGTTGCCGTCGACATCGTCGAGCTGAGTCGTGTGCCGGCCTCGACCGATGTGTTGGCTACGTACGAGGTCACGCTGGACGGCGAGGGCACCTTGGTCGACATGGAGCGGACCCGCCGTTACACCCGCAACCAAACGAGCGAGGAGTAAGCGCGATGCAGATCGAACGGAGCCCGCGAGGAGCCGTTCCGCCTTCGGCGGGAGGCTCGGACCTAGCCGACATCCTCGAACGGGTGCTCGACAAGGGCATCGTCGTTGCCGGCGATATCGCGATCAACCTGCTAGACATCGAACTTCTAACGATCAAATTGCGGTTGCTGATCGCGTCGGCCGACACCGCAAAGAAGATGGGTATCTCGTGGTGGGAAAACGATCCGTTCCTCACCGG
>JALZGD010000202.1 GCA_030861205.1 Actinomycetota bacterium | reverse complement strand
GTGTTGGCAGTGTCATCGATGACCGTCTCAGCCGCTGCGATTGCGAACGCGTCGACCGGTCAGCACCGGGCATCGCGGCTAGGCGATGACAAGAGCTCGACTCGGCGGGTGTGGGCCGTTACGCACAACGGAGCGATCCGCTGCAGCGCGCGGTTCCCCAACCACGATCTCGTGCCCGGCCGCAAGACTCATGTCCGCTTCTCGGTGACGAATCTGACAGACCGTGAGAAGAAAGTGGGCGGGGAGGGGGAACTTCGGTTCGAAGATCAGGCACGCAATGAGCTGTGGCATGCCGGTCGCTACTACGAAGGCCCAGCACTCGTAACGGCGGTTGAGCCACATGAGACCGTACGGCTGCCGTCCTTCGATGCGCGCGTGCGCTGGTCCGGCCCCCTCTACGTGACCCCCGAGTGCTCCGGCCTCGACGTGCACATGCCTCAGCTCAGATTCGACGTCTCACAACCGGGCGCGCCGGATAGTGATTCGGACGCCATCGATGCAGCGGTGTCCGTTCCGGGTAGCCCGTTCCAGTCATGTCATCCCGGCCCTCACGGTGAGGCGCGTACGGGTTCATTCGCACCTCCGACCGGTCGCAACGACCCCGACATGACTTTGCGGTGTTGGGCAGAGATTCGTCACGAGCACGGTTTCGATGTCGTCGGTTTGAACATGGTGTCGCCTGAAGACGCGCCGTATTACACGATCGACGAACGTTCGGGGACGTTCCCGCCTCCTATGGATCTTCCCGGCGAGGGCAACTTCCTGGCGGGTCACTGGGGTTTCGTCGTCACGTCATCAGATGCCCGCGGTTACATCTCGCAGACTCAAACGAGGACAGTGGGTAACGGGACGGCGTACGAGTGTGAGTTGCAGGACGGGAGCTGGACCGACGGCGGCCACAGCATCTGTGGATTCGATGGCAGCATCGAGGACCCCTTCGGCAACACGTTTTCGCTCTACTGGCTACCGAACTGCAGTGGGTAACGCGCATCCCAACTGCAGAGGCTTCGTGGTCTAAGGCGGGCTCGGCGTCTGCAGAAAAGAACGCTTCAGCCGGCGAGCGCGAGCAGCTCCGCTATCGACTTCTCGATGCCCTCGGCCAGAACACCGAGGTCGGGCGCGGCATCGAAGTCACCGAGGAGTCCGAAGCCGATCTTCCCGTTGTACGAAAGCAGCGCGATACCGATCGTCGTGTTGTCTGACAACGGAAGGATCGGATATACGAGCTCCATCTCGTTGCCCATCGAATACAGCGGGATCTGTGGCCCGGGCACGTTCGTGATCACCAGGTTGTAGGCACGCTGCCGCGCCACGAGGCGAGCCGCTTGCGACAGGATCGTCGGCGGCGCGTACTCGCCGAGCGAGGTGAGGATCTGGGCCCCCACGGCCTGACCCCCGCCTTTGAGGTCTTTCATCTTCTCGCTGACGAACTCGAGCCGCTTGACGGGATCTTCCTCGTGAACCGGCAGCGGCGCCCATATCGACGCGACCTGATTGCCGAGCGCGCCACGATCGGCGTCGGCCCTAACCGAGACCGGAACCATCGCGCGCAGCTCGAGGTCGTCGACGCGCTCGCCGCGTCCCTTCAAAAGCTGGCGCAGACCTCCCGTGCACACCGCGAGGACGACGTCGTTCACCGTCCCGCCGAGCGAATTCTTGATGTGCTTGATGTCGTCGAGCTCGACGAGGATGGTCTCGAAACGACGGTGCGGACCGACCGACGTGTTGAGCGACGAGGCCGGCGCGAAGTCGAGCGTGCCGCCGACCCACGAACCCAACGCGCGTGCGGTCTCTACGACGCGGTTCGGGAGCTTCGTCGGGTCGAGCACCGCCGATTGCGCGAGGCGGATCATCTCCGCCGGAGAAGTGATCCTTTCTTTCAACGCGTCGACCAACAGTTGATCGGGGGTTGGCTCCGGCGCGGGACGCCACGGCTCGTGGTATTCGTCCTGCTCCTCGGGATGGCGCTCGAGGTCCAGGATCACCGACATGATGTCCGCTCCCGACACGCCGTCGACCAAACAGTGGTGCGTCTTCGAGATCATCGCGTAGCGATCTCCAGCAAGCCCCTCCGCGAACCAGATCTCCCACAACGGTTTCGTGCGATCGAGTTGCTGAGACATGATGCGTGCAGTCAGCCGCTTGAACTTATCCTCGGTTCCCGGTGGTGGAAGCGCGGTGTGGCGCACGTGGTACTCGAGGTTGAAATGCGTGTCGTCGACCCACACCGGACGACCGAGCCCGAATGGCGGGAACGCAAGCTTCTGCCTGAAGCGCGGCACCTTGTGCAGTCGCTGCGTGAAGCCCTCGAGCACGTCCTGGTAGTCGGGGGCCGGACCCTCGAAGATCGCCGCGCCGCCCACGTGCATGTGCGTGTTTGGCCCCTCGAGGTGCAAGAAGAGCTCGTCGAGAACAGACAGGCGTTCGTAGCGGGCCATGTCGTAATCGTAGCCGCAGGCAACTCGGCAAAACCTTCGCCGTGTCGCTTGCGCCACGCAAGTCCCACGGCCGGTGTCGATAGGTTCGCGCGATGCCGCGAAGCCAAGAAGGGCTTGCCCGCCTGATCGAGCGCGATGGCGTGACGGATCGGCGCGTCATCGATGCGTTCCGTAGTGTCGACCGAGCGCTGTTCGTCCCGTCCGGCAGCGAGTTCGAGGCGTACGACGATCGCCCAGTCCGCCTTCCGGAAGGGCAGACGACATCCCAACCCTCATTGATCGCGCGCATGCTCGAGGCGGTTGCTCCGTCGACGTCGGACGTAGCGCTAGAGATCGGAGCCGGCTATGGATTCCAGACGGCCCTCCTAGCGCGCATCTGTCAACGCGTCGTTGCGATTGAGAGGTGGCAGAGCCTCGCGAACGCCGCTCGCACCAACATCGATCGTGCCGGCATCACGAACGCAACTGTCGTCTTCGGCGACGGGTACGAAGGGGAGGCGCTACATGCGCCCTACGACGTCATCGTCGTGTCGGCAGCGGCCAAAGAGGTGCCGCCGGCTCTGAGCGAGCAGTTAAGAGAAGGCGGACGACTCGTCATCCCACTGAGAGTGGCGCACGGAGAAGATGTGATGCTCTTCGCGAAAGCCGACGGTGCCCTGCAGAGGAAAGCGGTCCTTACGCCAGCGCGATTCGTCCCGCTGGTGCGCGACGTGCCGTCGGGCGAATCGTCTAGAGGGTGACCGCGACCTCTGGGAGAGGGCCTTCGTCGAGCACGACGCGGGCGAGCTCGAGCGCGTCTTCCAGATCTGCTCCAAGCGAAACGGCGGCAACAGCAGCGCGCTCGGCTGCGGTGACGCGATCGAGGTCGATCACATAACCCATCGCGTGGAGATCGAATAGCCATCCGCGAATGGATCCCACGACGTCGCCTGCTTTTCCCACGACTCTCCCGTCCCCACCGCACTAGAACAACGCTCGGTCGCTCGCATCCGTTACGCGGTCCGCCTACGCGGTGTCAGCGAGCGACTGCACCATGAATATGCTCGCTTCCCTACCCAGAGGGCACCACCGGAAACCATCTTCGTGGAAGCTCAAAGGCATTCGAAATTGGTGGAGGGGCTCATTTGGTCGCTGCCGAGTCGTGCGCATGTCGCGACCTGGGCATTCCTCTTCCGCAACTTAGCTGCCTCGATCTGAAACCAGAGGCTTTAGACGCAAATGGTGGACGACTCGTAGCGCACGTCGGAACGTCGTGAAGGTTCCGGATCGCTGCTCCGTTCTTGACTTCTCGTAAGGCCCTTAGTGACCGAATGGCCAAAGCAATGCCTACGCAGGGACACTCATCCGCGCTAGTCGTCTCGACTCCATGCGCGATGGTGCTCGGTAGCTCTAAAGCGCCGGATCTGGCCAGATTTACGTATTCCGGGGTGCACTGAATCTTGGGACTATGTGTAGAAGGGGACGATTCGGGGGCAAAAGTGCGATTTGCTAATTATTGCCAGCGCAGAGCGGCTTCCCTAGTTCCCGTACTCCTGATTGGCGCAGCCCTGAGTTTACTCCTGACCGATGTTGCCCGGGGCGACACTCCCCCCACGGCATGTGGGACTCTGAGTGCCAGCACTATCTGGGCCGCGGGGAGTACCCACCTCCTTACCTGTGACGTGGTAGTGCCGAAGGGATTGTCCCTTCGCATCTCCCAAGGTGCCCTCGTCCTTTCCGACGGGCCGGGCTTCGACGTCTCGGGGCAGATGCTGGCTCCGGGTACCGCTGACGCGCCGGTGTACCTGACGGGAACCGCGGCCAGCCAGCCGGGGGCGTGGCGAGGCATAGTCGCTCAGCCCGGATCTACCGTGAAGTTATCCTTCGTGCACATCGAGGGCGGTTCCATCCAGGAGCTGGCGAGTACGGCGGGCGCCGTCACGCATGTGCAGCTGCTCTCGTCGAATTTCAAAGACACATCGGTGAACGCCTCGGCGTCCCCGATAACCGTTCAACAGTCGACCTTCACCCGCTCGCCGGTGTTCATCAACGGCGGCTCGCGCCCGGTGGTGACCAACAACTCCTTTGTCAACACAGACAATGCACTGCAGGTCTTGAATGTCGACGACGTCTCCGGCTTCAAGGGCAATGGCGCGACCGGCACCGCTGCGCAAC
>JALZGD010000041.1:5448-12731 GCA_030861205.1 Actinomycetota bacterium | reverse complement strand
GTGACCGCGCTTCTCGCCTGGGGACTGGACACCGGCGAGCTCGACGGCGCGGTCGTCTCTGCCCCCTCCGAGAAGGTCGCGTGGCTCGACGAGCCCAAGCTCGTGCAGACCTCCCAGGAGCTCCTCTCGACCGCGGGCTCCCGCTACACGTATTGCGCTACGCCGCTCGGACTGAAGAAGGCGGCCGAAGCCAAGTGCAAGTCCGTCGCTCTCGTAGGCGTCTCGTGCGAGTCGACCGCGGTCCGCCAACTGACTGCTGAGGGGATCAAGCGCTGGACCCGTCCCCTGAAGCTCGTGATCGGTCTCATGTGTTGCGAGACCTTCGACTACGACGCGTTCATGGTCGGCGTCGTGCAGCACGAGATGGGGATCCCGCTCGAGCGCATAAAGAAGGTGAACGTCAAGGGCAAGGTCATCGTGACGCTGGACGACGACAGCGAGGTGATCATCCCGCTAAAGGACGCGCGCCCATACGCCAACGAGTGGTGCCACCACTGCCCCGACTTCGCTGCCGAGCACGCGGATCTGTCGTGTGGAGGGCTGGGGATGGAAGGGTGGACGATGATCCTGGCGCGAACCGAGCGCGGTGCGGATTACCTCGAGCGAGCAGTCGCTGCCGGAGTGCTCGAGCTACGCGCGGCCGAGGAGGAGCCGGCCGCCCTCGCAGTCATGGACAGGCTGGCCCGCAAGCAACGCGAGAGGATCGATCCGTTCGACCCGCATGCATCGACGCGCTGGCCGACCGAACAAGCGCTCGCGGCGGCGCGCTCCGACGTCGCTGCGAATTAACACATCAGTCGACGGAAGTCTCGACCTCCACCGTTTCGAAGTGCCGTATCAAAGGCGCCTGGCCGAATAGCTTCCTGATCTCGCGCATCGCGTCCGCATAAGCGTGTGTCGATTCCGCCGCGCGAACCGCCTCCATCGAATCCCAGCTCGACACCGCAACGCACTCCACGAGGTCTCCACCGTGTTCCTCCACGCCGAGGTGCATGGAGATCCCTCGGAAACCTTCAAACTTCTCGAACGCAGGCAAGATGTCGCGGCGGAAAAGTTCCTTGATCACCTCAACGTCGTCCGGGTCGATCGCGGTGTCGAACAAGCGCATGATCATCGACGGGCCTCCTCGTCTGTCACAAACACGAGCAAGGTGACTGTCGCCACCACCCGCGATCGGTTCGTCATACGGACCATGCCCCGCGGTTGAACATCCCCGCGATCTGAGGGTTGAGGTCTAACTTCCGTTCTCTATTGTCGTAAGTCGCCGCCACGAGCTCGCCGACGCCCGGGTAACGCTGCACGATCCGCACTCGCTCGGGAAACACCTCGATCACGTTGTAGGAGGGGCGCGTGTACCCGCGGACGCGATAACTCGATGCCGTGCCGGAATTGATAAGGAGCATCTCGCCGAGCTGCCATACGTTCGGCACGTGCTTGTGGCCGCACAGGACGAGGCTGACCTTCAGCTCAGTCAACAGGGCCAGCATGTCACCGGCGTCCCACACGATGTTGCGCTCGCGCCCGGTCCCGGGGACCGATACCAAGTGGTGGTGCAGCACGAAGATGCGGTAATCGTCCGGCCACTCGTACGACGCCCTTATCCAGTCGTAGCGCGTATGCCCGATCTCCCTCGGCGAGGTCCGGCTTCGATGAGTTGATCGCGACAACCGTCGCATAGCGCCGCGACGAGGCATCGCTGCCGGAGAATGGAATACGCACGACGCTGTCGGATTTCCCAAACGCGTCACGGAAGTGCAAGAACCCGACGTTCATCAGATCGTGGTTACCCGGGATCACGATCATCTGGAAGTCACTCAGACGATCGAGGTAACGCTTCGCTTGACGGAACTGTGGCGCGTAACCCTCTGAAGTGAGGTCACCCGCAACGACAACGAGGTCGGGTGCAAGGTCCTGGATCTCTTTGATCGCAAGATCCAATAGATCGCCATCGAACATCGGATGGCCGCAGTGGATGTCGGATATCTGCGCGATCGTCAGATGATTCGGGCGTGCCGGCAGAAGGCGCGGGCATCATTGCGATGAACCACATCGCTTACCTCGACCCTCTCGCGATCGCGTACGCCGTGGACAAGGCGAAGCGTGTCCCCCGTTTCTTGGCGAAGTCCGAGCTGTTCGAAGACAAGAAAATCGGATGGGTGTTGAAAGGTGCAAAGCAGATCGAGGTGAGGCGCGGCTCCCGGGACGCGCCGATGGCGCTCGACAACGCGGTAGCCGCTCTTGCTAAAGGCGAGCTCCTCGTCGTTTTCCCTGAAGGCACGATCACGCGCGACCCCGATCTCAACCCCATGGAGGCCAAGACCGGCACCGCCCGGATGGCACTCGCTTCGAAGGCTCCGCTGATCCCATGTGCGATATGGGGCACCCAGAACATCTGGCCGAAGGGTTACGCGAAACGCTGGCGCCCGCGTCAGGACATCCTGATCCGCGTCGGCAAGCCGATGGAGGTAACGGGCGAACCCGACAACCGCGATGACTGGAAACGGCTTGGCTTCGAGGTCATGAACGAGATCTCGGTTCTGCTCGCAAGCCTGAGACCCGCCGTTCCGGACAGACGGCGTCCGAAGCGACGAGCCGCGTGAAGCTCGCGTTCATCGGGGCAGGGTCGTGGGGGACCGCGACCGCTTCTTTGGTTGCGGCGAAAGAAAAAGACGAGACCGTCCTGTGGGCGCGGAGGTCGGAGCTCGCCGAGACCATCAACCTGTATCACGAGAACCCCGAGTACCTGCCCGACGTCCCGCTGCCGGAATCGCTACGCGCTACCAACGACCTCGAGGAAGCGCTGAGCGGTGCAGAAGTCGTCGTCATGGGGGTGCCGTCGCATGGCTTCAGGGGCGTCCTCACAGAAGTAGCACAGGTGGCCTCGGACGACGCCATCTATGTGAGCCTTACCAAAGGGCTCGAGATCGACACCAAGAAGCGGATGTCGGAGGTCCTCTCCGACGAGGTAGAGGGAATCACGGACGAACGCATCGCGGTCTTGACGGGCCCGAATCTCGCCAAGGAAGTCATCCGCGGTCATCCCGCAGCCTCGACCGTTGCATGCGCCGACGACGATTCGGCTCGACGTTTGCAGGAGCTCTTCCACGCCCCCGCGTTCCGCACCTACACACACAACGACGTCGTTGGATGCGAGCTTGGCGGTGCATTCAAGAACGTCATCGCGATTGCGGCCGGGATCGCCGACGGCCTGGGTTACGGGGACAACACGAAGGCAACCGTTATGACGCGAGGCCTTGCGGAGTTAGCGAGGTTCGCCGTGTGTTTCGGTGCCGAGCCTCTGACGATCCTTGGGCTTGCCGGAGTGGGCGACCTCATCGCGACGTGCGCAAGCCCGCAATCACGCAACCACTCGGTTGGGATCGAGCTCGGGAAAGGCCGGAAGATCGACGAGATCGTCGGCGAGATGAACATGGTCGCCGAAGGTGTGAAGTCCTGTAAGCCGATCTACGAGCTTGGCTGCGAAGCCGGTGTGTGGATGCCTATCGCCGAAAACGTCGTTCGTATCTGTCACGAGGGCGCATCGATAGACGATCTCGTCAACGACCTGCTCACTCGCGAGATCCGCGCGGAGTTCGAGGGAATCCCGCTCGGTCAGTCCTAGCTACGCGGCGGCCAACGCCTGGTCGAGATCGGCGATCAGGTCGCCCGGATCTTCCAGCCCAACGGACAACCTGCAGAACCCCTCCGAGATGCCCGCAGCGGTCAACTCCGCAGCACTCAGCTGCGTGTGCGTGACGCTCGCTGCGTGCACCATCAATGAGTGCGTTCCACCAAGCGAGGCCGCGGGGATTATCAGCTCGAGCGCGTCCTGCACGCGTGCCGCCGCATCGCGGCCCCCGACGACGTCGAACCCGAGCGTCCCACCGCCACGGCCACCGAGCATCCTGTCGGTGAGCGCTTTCGACGGATCACCTTCGAGGCCGGGGTAGGACACTTCCGACACCTTCGGATGGTTGTTCAGCGCTTCTGCAACCTTTGCGGCCGAGGCAGACGAGCGCTCGACGCGCAGCGGCAGAGTTGCGATCCCGCGCAGCGCTAGCCATGCGTTGAACGGAGACAGCGTGGGTCCGAGCTCCCTCGCTAGATCGGCAATCTCGTCGACGATCTCCTTCGACCCGCAGACGACGCCCCCCATCAGATCGTGATGTCCACCGAGGAACTTCGTTGCCGAGTGGATGCTGACGGAAGCACCTAGCTCGATCGGACGACAAAGGATCGGGCTCGCGAACGTGTTGTCGACCACTAGCGGGACGCCTGCCCTCTGTGCGATGTCGGCCAGCCTCTCGAGGTCCGCGACGACCACCCGAGGATTGCCGATCGTTTCGCAATAGAGCAACTTCGCTCCGTCGAGAGACTTCTCGATCCCGTCGTAATCATCGACGTCCACGAGCGTCGTTTCGATCCCGAAGCGCGGCAGCAGTGTTTGAGTCAGCGCGTGCGTCCCACCGTAGAGCTGGCGCGCGACGACTGCCGTGTCGCCTTGGGAGCACAAGCTCAGGTAGACCGACGAGATCGCCGCCATCCCACTGGCGAATGCTTCAGCCGACTCGGCCCCCTCGAGATCGGCAACCGAGCTCTCGAACGCGTCGATCGTCGGATTCGCCCACCGCGTGTAGACGTAGCCTTCGCCGACCTTCGCCTGAGATGCGGCAGCGAATGACTCTGAATCGGAGAAGCCGTACGTCGACGATGGATCGATAACGGGCGCTACGGGAACTCCCGGTTGCGCCGTCGGCGCGGGAGGATGGACGGCCCGCGTCTCGAGGGACCGGGAACTACTCAGGGTCGATCCTCAGAGATGCACTACGGGGCACGTAAGCGTTCGCGTGATGCCCTCGACGGCTTGTATGCGGGCAACGACGAGCTTGCCGAGATCGTCCACGTTAGTTGCGCTCGCGCGCACGATGACGTCGTACGGTCCGGTGACGTCCTCCGCAGCGTCGACGCCGTCGATGCCGCGAACCTCTTGAGCGACCTGAGCTGCTTTGCCTACTTCGGTCTGGATCAGGATGTAGGCCTGAACGTCAGCCACGCTTCCTCCTCGCTTTTAGCGATCATCACGTCGTGGCGGCGGAGTTTAGCAGGGGGTTCGCGAGGCAAAAGGGTAGGCTGAGCGACCTAATTCTCCCAAATCAGTACCCAACGAGGAGTGACCTGAATGGCCGACAAGTTGGCCGGCGTGCAGCGTCCCGGCCGCGTGTTCCTGAATCCCAGCGTCCCCGAACTCGTCGAGCACGCTGTGACGCGAGGCGAAGCGACGCTCGCCGCTACGGGCGCTCTAGTGGCAAGCACCGGCGAGCGGACGGGCCGCTCCCCGAACGACCGTTTCGTTGTGAAACACGGGCATTCTGCAGAGCTCATCGACTGGGGCCAGAGCAACCAGCCGATCGAGCCGGCGGTATTCGACGCGCTGACCGACAGGGTGCGGAACCATCTCGAGGGCCGCGACCTGTTCGTAACCGATGGTTTCGTGGGTGCCGACCCGGCCCACCAGATACGCCTCAGGGTCGTATCCGAGCTGGCATGGCATGCGCTGTTCGCCCGACAGCTCTTCAGACGCCCGAGCCGCGAGGACATGCACGACTGGAATCCGCAGTTCACGGTTCTTGCCGCGCCCAACTTCCGCGCGGATCCCGATCGTGATGGATGCAACTCCGAGGTGTTCGTCGGCCTCGACCTCGAGAGACAGCAGGTGCTGATCTGTGGCACGCACTACGCGGGCGAGATAAAGAAGTCCCTCTTTGCGTCGGCCAATTACCTGTTTCCGCAAGATGGTGTCCTCGGCATGCACTGTTCCGCCAACATCGGGCCGGACGGTGATGTCGCCCTGTTCTTCGGCCTCTCGGGCACCGGGAAGACGACGCTTTCGGCAGATCCGCGCCGCCGCCTAATCGGCGACGACGAGCACGGATGGTCGGACGGGGGCGTCTTTAATTTCGAGGGGGGTTGTTACGCGAAGTGCATCAACCTGTCGCGCGAGAGCGAGCCGCAGATCTGGGACGCGATCAGGTTCGGCTCGGTCGTCGAGAACGTCGTCGTCGATCCGGCCACGCGACGCGCCGACTACGCGGACGCGTCCCTCACCGAAAACACGCGCGCGGCGTATCCCCTCGAGTACATCAGCAACTTCGTGCCGGAAGGCCGCGGCGGCCATGCGGAAACGATCATCTTCCTGACCGCCGACGCGTTTGGCGTGCTGCCACCGATCGCGCGGTTATCGCCGGAAGCCGCGCGCTATCACTTCCTGTCCGGGTTCACGGCGAAACTGGCCGGGACGGAAGCCGGGCTCGGCAGCGAGCCGCAGGCAACCTTCTCGACGTGTTTCGGAGCGCCGTTCCTGCCGCTGCCGCCCAGCACGTACTCGAAGATGCTCGGCGAGAGGATCTCGAAGCACGGCGCGCGTGTGTTCCTCTTGAATACGGGATGGACCGGAGGACCGTTCGGCGTGGGCCGCAGGATGGACCTGGCGGCCACCCGCGCGATGGTCGAGGCGGCGACGTCCGGTGCGCTCGACAACGTCGCAACCACGACGCATCCGATCTTCAACCTGGAGGTGCCGACAGGTGTGCCCGGTGTCCCTTCGGATCTGATGGATCCGCGCTCGACTTGGGCAGACCCCAACGAGTACGACGAACGCGCTCTCGAGCTGGCTCGGATGTTCGTGAAGAACTTCGAACGTTTCGCGGATTCAGTGCCCGGCGAAGTCGTCGCGGCCGGCCCTCACGCCGACTGACGATCGGGAACACTTTGGTACCCGGCGATCGGCCGGTCTCGAGCATCGGCGAATCAGGCGTCCTCGAGCGCGTCTTCTCCCGTCTTCCCGCCGTACGAAGCGGTGAAGTGTGGAGCGGCGACGATGCCGCGGTCGTCGCGTCTTCCGGTGACACCACGTTGTTCACGACGGACGCGCTGGTTGAAGGTGTCGATTTCGATCTGAGATGGGCAACAGGCGCCGACGTCGGATGGAAAGCCGTGGCGGTCAACGCGTCGGATATCGCAGCGATGGGGGGCCGACCGACGTACGCAGTAGCGACGCTCGCCCTCTCGCTCGATCACTCCGTGGACGTGGTGGACCAGCTGGTCGACGGCATCCTGCTCGCCGTCGGAGAGCTCGACATCGCCCTCGTCGGAGGGGACGTCACCGAGGCCCGCGACCTCGGGTTAACGGTCGCGATGCTCGGCGACGTCGATTCGCAGGGGCCGGTGCTGCGTAGCGGAGCGAGGCCGCGCGACGGGATCTTCGTAACGGGAACCCTCGGCGC
>JALZGD010000041.1:0-5438 GCA_030861205.1 Actinomycetota bacterium | reverse complement strand
GCGTCGTAGATGCCGATCGTGACGAGCCCGCTGTGAAGCGGTGGACCGCGCGGCAGCTTCGACCGGTGCCGCGGATCGCCGCGGGGCGCGCCCTCGCCGGCATTGCGACGGCGATGATCGACCTGTCGGATGGTCTCGCGGTCGATCTCAGTCGACTGCTGTCGGCGAGCGGCGCCGGATGCTCTGTGGATCCGGACGCGATCCCGGCAGATCCTGGGCTTGAAGGGATCGGGCTAGATCGGATCGAGACCGCGCTCATCGGGGGAGAAGACTTCGAGCTTCTCTTCACCGCCCCCGTCGATCGATCGAACGAGATCGATGACCGACTAGCGGCGGCCGGCACCGACGTCACGTGCGTCGGAGAGGTCACAGACGGTGCGACCCTCATCGGGGGCGATGCCCTCGACACGTGGAAGGAGCGTTCGTGGGATCACCTGCGACCCCTGTAACGGGGCTTCCTCGCGCTCTCACGATCGCGGGCTCCGACTCGGGTGGCGGCGCCGGCATTCAGGCCGATCTGAAGGTCTTCTTCGCGCTCGGGTGTCACGGGATGAGCGCGGTCACCGCGCTGACCGCGCAGAACACGACGGCCGTGACGGGAGTGTTCGACGTCGATCCCGGTTTCGTCACGCAGCAGATCGACGCCGTAACCGACGACATCGGCGTGGACGCGGCCAAGACCGGGATGCTCTCGTCGGCGCCGATAGTCGAGGCGGTTTCAGCAGCGGTCGCGCGGCACGGCATCAAGCGACTAGTCGTCGACCCGGTCTTCGTCTCGAAGCATCGCGACCGTCTCCTCGCTGCGGATGCGGTCGGCGCGCTGAAAGAGCGTTTGCTTCCACTCGCGGCCGTCGTGACACCGAATCTTCACGAGGCCTCGGGTCTGTTGAACCGCGACATCCAGACACTGGACGACATGGAGGAAGCGGCGCGCGAGATCTACGCGCTCGGCCCCGGTTCTGTCCTCATCAAGGGGGGGCATCACGTATCGCCGGACGATGCGACCGATGTGTTCTTCGACGGGACCGAAATCGTGCGATTGGATGGCCCGCGCTACGACACCGAAGACACCCACGGCACGGGCTGCGCGTTGTCCGCGGCGATCACCGCACGGCTCGCGCACGGCGATGAAGTGCGCGACGCGGTGCGATTCGCGAAGCGGTTCATCTCGGGCGCCATAAAGAACTCGCTACGACTGGGACGCGGCTACGGTCCCGTCAATCCCGGTTGGGAATCGGTCGGTAAGTGACCGACGCTCTATCGAGCGGCGCGCTCTGAAACGAGCGTTTGCTTGTCGAACTGTTCCTTGCGCGCCCTCAAGTCGAAGTAGCCGATCAGCCCGCCAGCGCCGAGATAGGGCAGCGTGAGACTCGCCCCGACGAGCTCGGCGGCGGCGATAGCGATCCGCGATCCAGTGGAATCAACGCCGTGGAACGAGGACAGCACGGCCCCGACAACTACGAAATCGAGAAGCCCAAGCCCCATCGCGATGGTGAGCAGGTAGAGCGGGATCCGGGTCCATTCGCCCTTCAGTAACTGCTTGGCCCGATCCCACGCGCGGCCCGCGCTCAACCGTTCCAGCGCTATCAGTTGGATGACGATCGGCGGTCCGATGAAGAAGGGAAGAGTGATGAACTGGCCGAGTTCCGGGCCGACCACGAACAAGCTGAACGACGCCAGGATCCCAGCAACCGCGGCCCCAAGGATGATCGCTCCGGCTTTACCGCCGGCTGAGCGCAGTGCGCCTACAACCGTGGTCTCAACGCCTGCGATGCGATCGCACAGAAAGATCGCAGCCGTCGCCATCGCATATCCGTACAACAGCGCGGGAACGCCGATGAAGAGAAGGAAATAAGCGAGTAACGCCAGGGAACCGGTCGGGACCTCGACCGTCGACAAGGCTGCAACGGCTGCTGTGACGATGCCGAACTGGACCATCGCGCAGATGAAGAAGATCCCGATCAGATGGGAGCGGTAGAGACGCCACGCGTTCCGCGCGAGGTCTTTCAGTAGAACCGGGCCGGGGATGTCTCCTCTTCGAGGGCCCTCCTGCGGCGCCGACGCGCTTACGCCTTGCTTGACTGCTTTGTCGGGTGAGCTCTTCCGAGCAGAGCCAGACTTGGCCGCCGTCACGAACGAACGAGTCGCTTCGCCACGATCCCGAGCACGAGGACTCCCGCGAGAGCGATCGCGCCGATCGCCAGCTTCTTACCGAGCTCTGCCGCTTCGACTTTGGCTTGGTCGACAAGAGCGTCGACCTTGTGGGCGAGCTCCTCTCGGGTCTGCTCTATCTCACTCAGTGTTTCCCGAGCGTCTTGGCCCACTGGACGTCCTCCTTGATGCTGTCTTTGGTCATCTCCGCGGAGATCGGCTTCTTCAACTTCTTGACCGCGACCAGAGCCGCAAGACCGCCTACTAGCAGAAGCGCGCCGGTAGTCGCGAGATCCGCGACCCACGTCCATAAGAAGTTGTCCAGGCCGTCGCGCAACGCTAACAGGCCGAAGATCAAACCGAAGAAGGCGAAGGTGGCGGCGATAGCGATGATGACGCCGCCCTTGACCTTCTCGGCTATGGATTGGCCGATCTCTTGCTTCGCCAGCTCGACTTCTTTCCGAACGAGGGTCGAGAGGTCTTCCGTAACCTCTTTCATCAACCGGCCGGCGCTCTTTTCCTCGATGCGCCCGTTGCCGGTGAAGATGTCTTCGGTAGTCGGTCTGGTGCTCACGTGGCCTCCTCTGACGTTGGGTGGTCGGTTCGGCACAAGCGTCGTTCTCTGATCACGGCGTTCACCTCGGCCGACAGCAGGATGACTTGCGCCAGCAGGTAAGAGGCTACGAGCAATGTTGCCGCTCCGGCCAGGGCGCCGAACGTGTCGTTGCGGGCCTTGCTGCCGTGCTCGAGGTACAGGGCCCCGAACAGCTTCAACAGCTCGAAGACGACCGCCGCAACGCAAGCTCCGGGAAACACCTCTTTCCACCCGTTGTCCGTGACCGGAAGAAACCGGAACGCCGTCATGAAGATGCCGACGTTCAGAGCGAGACCGCCCGCGATGCCGAGAACCGCCGCGAGGGGCCCGGCGAGCTGCGTGACGGTTGTGATGGCAAGAGAAGCCACCGCTGCGACTCCGAGCACCGCAAGCCATTTCAAGGCACGCAACCTCTTCTGCAGGAAATTGGGCTCGCCGGTCGCGTGATGGATTTTGTTGAGCGCGTGCTGCAGGGCAACGATCACGCCCGTGCCGGAGTAGAGCGCCAGGACGAGGGCGATGATCGCGGCGGGCCCTCGCGCCGATTGCAGCGTGCTCACCCCGTTCGGAGATAGGGCGTCTTTCAGCATGGGAATGGTCCGGAGCCCACTCGAGAAGATGCGGTGCTGCAGATCGTGATTACCGAACGTGATGTACCCGAGCAGCGACGCGGCGAATAAAAGGAGGGGGAAGAGCGAGAAGAACAGGTAATAGGTCAGTGCCGCGGAATAGGACCCGCCGTCGTCCTCGGAGAACCTCTTGAAGACCCGTAGGACGATGTCGACGAGTCCGAAGCGCGCCCGAGCACGCTCGACCTTCACTTTCGCCTGGGCTCCCACCTGCTGGACTGCGTTCATCTACTCCACGTTACCCACAGCAGGGCGACCTAAAGAGGCCGGGGGAGCGATCAGGCGTGACGAGAACGACTGCGGCTACTGAAGCCGCACTAGGCGCGGCTCACCTTGTTCGCCTTGAGGCACTTCGTGCAGACGTGCACCCGCTTGGGGGCTCCGTTCACGACGACTCGCATCCGATGGACGTTCGCGTTCCACCGGCGGCGCGTCCGACGGTGAGAGTGGGAGATGTTGTTCCCAAACCCTGGGGTCTTGCCGCAGATGTCGCACACAGAGGCCATAAGAAGAGGAATCGTATCAAGCCCGTCGGGATGCCCGCCCGGGGCGCAATGCGCCTCGCCGGAGAGCATCGCCGCTACGGTAGCTACATGGCGCCAGCGGCGACGAAGAAACCGATCGTTGGGGAGGTCGTCGCGCCGCGTCCGACGGGGCTCGAGCTTTTTGGACGAGGACCACGGGCACGCCCGCTGAAAGTCCCTCCGGCGAAACGTGAAGCGCTCGAGAAGATGGGGATCTCCACCGTCCAAGACCTGTTGCAGCACTATCCGCGGCGCCACGTAGACCGCACGAAGCTGCACACGATCGCGGAGATCGCTCATGCTCTGAGCGAAGGCGGCGTGCCGGACGAGGTTCAGGTCCACGCGACCGTCGACAGGATGTCTCAGCCTGTCAGGCTGCGTGGGAAAGGCAAACGCACTTTGATCCGCGGACGGATCAAAGACGAGACCGGCACGATCGACGTCACCTGGTTCAACCAGGATTGGATCGCACGGAAGCTTGCGCCGGGTACGCAGGGTTTCTTCTATGGCCGGCTCGGCACGTTCAAGGGAAAGCTCCAGATGACTGCCCCGCGTTTCGAGCTCGTGAGGACGGGACGGGAGCCTTTCAACGTCGGACGCATCATCCCGATCTACCCGGCCACGGCCGACGTGCCGAGCGACCAGATCCGCCGGCTCATGTGGTCCACCATGGAAAACATCGACGAGATCCTCGATCCGATACCCGAGACGATCCGGGCGAGCTCGAGGTTGATCTCCCGCGGCGACGCGTTGCGAAAGATCCATTTCCCCGACGACGCCGACGATGTCTTTGCAGCCCGAGACCGCTTGGTGTTCGACGAGATCTTCACGCTGCAACTAGGCCTCGTGTACCGCAAGAGGTTGCTGGAGCTTTCCGTGAGAGGCATCGCGCACGGCAAACCCGCCGCCGACTCATTGGCCGAAACGTACGTCTCAGCCTTGCCTTTCGAACTCACACGTGCGCAGCGCAACGCGTGTGCAGAAGTCGCGAGCGACATGTCGAAGCCGTACCCGATGCATCGCCTCGTCGAAGGCGAGGTCGGCTCCGGTAAGACGGTGGTGGCAGTCTACGCATGCCTGATCGCGATCGGCGGTGGGCGTCAGGCCGCGATCATGGCGCCCACCGAAGTGCTCGCGGAGCAGCACCACTTAACAGTCAATGAATTGCTCGACCGCGCGTTCGGTGCCGACGAGGCCCGCAATCTCTTCGCCGGCGTCTCAAAGCGCCCCGTCGTCCGCCTGTTGACCGGTTCGACCCCGGCGGCGCAACGCGACGAAATCTTGGGTGGCGTCGCAAGTGGAGATGTCGATCTCGTTATCGGCACGCATGCGTTGATCCAAGAAAGCGTGGCGTTCAAGGAGCTCGGCATCGCGGTCGTCGACGAACAGCACCGATTCGGCGTTCACCAACGCAAAGCATTGATGGACAAAGCCGCGGACGCCGGGGGAGTGCCCGACATCTTGGTGATGACGGCTACGCCCATCCCGCGATCTCTCGCCGTCACGATCTACGGCGATCTCGACGTGTCTATCTTGGAC
>JALZGD010000201.1 GCA_030861205.1 Actinomycetota bacterium | reverse complement strand
GTTCAGGCGTTGTTCTACGGGATCGCGCCGGGCGTCATGGCAATCATCGCGATCGCGGCGGTCAAGCTCGCGCGCCTAACGAACAAGAAGGAACCTCGCCTGTGGGTTATCTCCGCCGTGACCCTGGTGATCACAGCGGTCACGCAGTCCGAGATCGCGCTGGTGTTCATCGGTGCGGGCGTGCTGATGATCCTGATCGAAGCCCCGCCGCGGATTAGGCGCGCCCATGCCATTGTTCTGTTGCCGCACCCGCTCTTTGCGCAAGGACTCCTTGTTGCCTCGGCAACCTCTGAGACCTACGTCGCGCTGGGACTGTTCTTTCTAAAGGCGGGCGCCTTCATCTTCGGAAGCGGCCTTGCCATCGTGCCCTTCCTACGCGAGGGCGTGGTCGTGCAGCATCACTGGCTGACGTCGGACCAGTTCCTCGATGCCGTCGCGATGGGATTGATCACTCCGGGCCCTGTCGTGATCACCGCCACCTTCATCGGCTACCTCGTCGGAGGCATTGTCGGTGCGGTGATCGCGACTATCGCAATCTTCTTGCCCATCTACCTCGGGGTCGTCGTTCCGGGAAGCTGGTTCGTGCGCCATCGCGACAACCCTCAGGTGAAGGCCTTCGTGAGGGGCGCCACGGCGGCCGCCGCCGGTGCGATCGCGGGGGCCACGATCGTCCTGACTCGTCAAGCCGTTATCGATGTACCGACCGCGGCAATAGCTTTGGTGAGCCTGGGCGTGCTGTGGAGGTTCAAAGTGCAAGAGCCATACATCGTGGTGCTGTCGGCCATCGCAGGGCTGCTGCTCGCTCGGTGAGCTGAGATGACTCGCAACACGGACCGCTGCGAACCCGCAAGACTCTAAGAACCGTGCGGTCACGCAACGTCGTTATCGCGACGGTCGTTGCCGTGGTCGTGATCGGAGCCGTCGTCGCCCTCGTAGCACTGCGGCGGCCGGATCCGCTGTCGGGATTCAACACGGTGCGCGACGTGAGGTTGCCGGGGGATACCTCGAGATTCGACTACCAGAGCTTTGACCCGCAAAAGAACCTGCTGTTCATCGCGCACCTGGGTGCCAGTGAGATCGTCGTCTACGACACGTCCACGAACCACGTAGTGAGAACGATCGACGGCGTCTCCGACGTGCACGGCGTCCTCGCGCTTCCGTCGTTGAACAAGGTGTACGCGACGGCTACCGGACGGAATGAGCTCGACGTAATCGACGAGCGTTCCTTCCGGGTCGTCGATTCGATCCCTACCGGGGACTATCCCGACGGTCTGGCATACGACTCGCGGGACGACGAGATATTCGTATCGAACGAAGCAGGTGCGAGCGACACCGTTGTGGACGCTCGACACGACCGCGTCGCCGCGACGATCCACTTGGGTGGCGAAGTCGGCAATACGCAGTACGACGCCACATCCGGCTTGATCTATGTTGCCGTTCAGACCACTAGACAAGGGCAGCTCGTTGCTATCGACCCCCGGTCCGAGAGCGTGGTCGACCGCATGCCGCTGCCGGGATGTGACGGCGCCCACGGGGTCTATCTGGATCCCGTTCACGAAGCCGGCTTCGTCGCGTGCGAGGACAATTCGACCCTCGTGCTGGTCGATTTACGCCACCACGAGGCCGTGAGTTCGTTCTCGGTTGGAGATCGTCCCGATGTACTCGCGTTCGATCCGCCGCGACACCGTCTTTACATCGCCTCCGAAAGCGGGGTGCTGACTGTGTTCGCCTGGGAAGGATCGAACGTCACCAAATTGGACGAAGGGTTCGCCGGGCCCAATGCTCATTCGGTTGCGGTTGATCCGGCAACCGGGCTCATCTTCTTGCCGCTCACGAACGTCGGGGGCCACCCGGTGCTTCGGGAGCTAACGAGGACCTGATCTGATCTGCCTCCTGGGGATTACTCGATGGCCGCGCGACTTCGTCCGAAACGTGGTGGCCATCCTGTTCGGCGCTCACTTCCGCATCCAATGAGCGTTTCTAGTGAGCGGAGCAGAGGCGCGGACCAACGGCGCCGTACATGTGATTCCTCTGGCAGCGAGAAAAACGATGATCTAGGAGGGATTCGCGAAGTGGGCGGTACTGGGATCGAACCAGTGACCTCTGCCGTGTGAAGGCAGCGCTCTACCGCTGAGCCAACCGCCCAGAAGCGCCGATTCTAAGAGGTCGTGACTGCCTGCGGCTGGCCGCAGAACGCGCATCGCTTGGCCGGGCTCGGGATGTTCGACAGACATTCCGCGCATTGTTTCGTCGGACTTTCGACCTCGGGCTCGGTCTTGTAGCGCTCCATCAGCTTGTTGACCGGGCGCACGATCAAGAAGAAGACGGCTGCAGCGATCAGCAGGAACGCGATCAGCGCGTTCAAGAACAGCCCGTATCTGATGTGGCTGTCGCTGATCGTGACTTGCAGCTTGCTGAAGTCGACCGTTCCCGGAATGGCGATGAGCGGCGTGATGACGTTCGTGACCAGCGCCGTGACCACGGCACCGAACGCGGCCCCCACTACGACCGCAACAGCGAGATCGAGGACGTTTCCTCGCAAGATGAACGCTCTGAAGTCTTTGAGCACGACTTCCTCCTCGCATCGGTGGACTTGGTCGCGGCGCATCATAGGTTCCGATAGTTCGACGGCGGGTGAGAAGATGGCCCGAACAGAAGCGAGGGGGCAGCATGTACACAAGATTTCTCGCCGCGGCGATCTCGGGTTGTCTGATAGCGCTTGCGCTCGTGACGGCTACAACGTCGGCGGGCTTTCCATCCGCTTCTCTAGCGACCGCAAAAACCGGGCCGAGCCACACTCGGACTTTGCTTGATCTGTCAACGCGAGGCGCTGAGTCGGTCGGCGATCCGGCGCTACCGAAAGCCGCCCGAGCCAATGGGCTGAAATTCATGCCGGCCGTGACCGTCGATCCGCAGAACGACTTGGGCGAGCCGTCCCTTCGCGTCGACAAGAAGGGCAACATCTACTCGTGCGGCCCCCAAGGAACGACGTCGCAAGCCGACCGCGCGCAGATGTCGATCGACCACGGCGACACGTATCGCTTACTGGGAGAACCACCGACCGGCCGCGTCGCGCCGGGCGGAGGAGGCGACTGTGAGATCGCCACCGCGCCGCAGAAGAACGATTCGGGCAACTACAACTTGTATTACGCAGGACTGGAGGCGCTCGCTAACTTCTCTGTGTCGCAGTCCTCAGACGAAGGACGCATGTTCGTTGGAGCAAGCAGCTCGGAAGCGATCCCTACCGTCGACCGGCAGTGGATGGCCGCTTCCGGAGCCGAAACGAACTACCTCTATTACAACGAGGACCCGGGCGGAGGGACGGTGCAGCGATCGGACGACGGTGGGCTCACCTATAGCCCCGCGTCGGCCCCCGGGAACGCGGCCCCCGACATCGATCGTCCGGGTCCGATCGTGGTCGACGACGATGTCGCCCACAACCCCGACGGGAAGAAGAACGAGACCCTCTACGGCGTGTACACGAGCGGCAAATCCGTGAAGTTGTTCCGCTCGACCGATCGCGGCCAGACCTTCACGCAGAAGGTCATCTCTGCTACCGAGGGAGACCCGAGCAGTCTCTTTGCAGTGCTCGACATCGACACCGCAGGCAATCTCTATGCGGCATGGGCCGAGAAGGGGAGCTACAACGTCTTCTACTCGTTCTCGACGGACCACGGTGATACGTGGTCCGCCAAGCAACTCGTGAATCGTGCGGGGGCCGCGAGCAACCTGATGCCGTGGATCGCGGCCGGAGATCCAGGACGTATCGCGATCGCCTTCTACTGCAGCCCCGTGGACGGACAACCCGAGGATGCGGACTTCCAAGCACCGTGGTACGTGTGCGTAAACCAGAGCAGGAATGCGCTCACGACCCACGCCGATTTCAGTCAGATCCGAGCCACGTCGCACCCCAACCACTGGGGACAGATATGCACGGGTGGCATCGGTTGCACCACGGGTGGAGATCGCACGCTCTATGACTTCATGACGGCGCGAGTCGACCCCACGACAGGACGTCTGTTGGTGGTATTCACCCAGTCCAACAAAGTGTCCGGGACTGATTCGGGCGGGCCATCGATCGACACGATCATCCGGCAGAAGAAGGGGCCGGGCCTTCTCAAGAACTTCGATCCGGTCGCGGTCGACAAGCGCCGCAACGTTAGGGGTGGATCGAGGGATCCGAAAGGTGCTGCTCTCTTTGATTTCTCGAGCTTCGGGCCTCCCGAAGCAGCGCGCGCGAATCAACCGGGCGTCGACATCCGAGCGCTCAAGCTGGCGCGCTCGCATATGAAGGTCGACGGGAAGACGGTTCTCGCGCTGAAGGCAAGGATCAAGGTCTCGGATCTAAGCGACGCTGCCCTTGCGAGCGCGCAGCAGAACATGCGGGCAGTCGACCTGATGTTCGTCGTTAGGTGGTTCTCCGGCTTTCAACCCGACTACATGACGGCGGATTGGAATCCTGCACGGGGCTTCACGTTTGGTCACGGCCACCTAATGACTGCGCAGGGCCCCTTCACCGAGATCTATCCCGCTCCGGGCGACGGCGCGATCCCGGGCAAGGTCGATGTGAAGAAGGGGACGATCACGATGAAGGTGCCTTACTCGGAGATACAGCGCTTCCGCATCAAGGACCCGACCAAGGTCGTGAAGGAGAAGCCGGCTAAGCCCGGGACCCACATCTGGGAGGTCACGGCA
>JALZGD010000200.1 GCA_030861205.1 Actinomycetota bacterium | reverse complement strand
CGACGGCGAGCAGCCGCCGAAGTCGACACGACCGAAGGGAGCCGTCGCCAGGTGGGTCTTCGAACCTGCGGGCGGGGGGCGCGTCGCGGTCTTGATCAAGGAGTTCGGGACCGAACGCAAAGCCGCTTGGTGGATCGTCCGTCCGGGAGACGCGTCACCGCTCGAGGGACTGGGGCCCGAACCGTTCTCGGATGACTACGAGGCCCTCATACAGACTTCCGACGACCGCCGCCGCCTTCACACGATCCTGCGGGATCAGCGAACCGTCGCCGGTATCGGACGTGGATTCGCCGACGACATCCTTCACGCCGCCGAGCTATCGCCATTCGATTCGCTGGCGTCTCTCGACGAGGCAGAGCGATCTCATCTGGTTGCGGTTACTCGGAGCGTTCTGACCACTGCTCTGGAGCGCGAGCGAAAACGAACCGGAGGCCTGCCGGCGAAGCTCGAAGGTCGTTTCGCCGTGCACGGTCGTGCCGGTCAGCCGTGCCCGCGCTGCGGCGACGAACTGAAGCGGATCAGTTTCGAGTCACACGAGATCGCCTACTGCCCGCGATGCCAGACGGGAGGCAAGGTGTTGGCAGACCGGCGACTCTCGCGACTTCTGAAATGACGACTGCGTTGATACGTTCAACGGATGGAGCCGCCGCATCCGCGTGAGTAGGACTATCGAGGAGCTATCGCGTTGAATGACCGCCGGAACTCGATCGGGATCGGGTTCCTCGGATGCGGAACGGTCGGATCGAGTGCGGCGAGGATCCTTCTGGATCATTCCTCGGATCTCGCTCAACGTGCGGGGGCCGCGCTGGAAGTAAGACGTATCGCCGTGAGAGATGTCGGCAAATCGCGCTCGGTCTCCCTTGATGCGGCTGCCTGGGTCTCCGATCCGCATGAAGTGACGGACTCCGCCGACATCGACATCGTCGTCGAGGTGATCGGCGGCTCCGATCCTGCACGAAGACTGATCGAGCGCGCACTCGACAACGGGAAGCACGTAGTGACGGCGAACAAAGAAGTTCTGTCGACGCATGGTTCGGAACTGCTTGCCGCGGCCGCGCGATCTGACGTCGACATCCTGTTCGAGGCCGCCGTCGGTGGAGGCATCCCGATCATCCGCCCCCTGAAAGAGTCGCTTGCCGGTGATCGCGTGCGACGCGTCACCGGGATAGTCAACGGCACTACCAACTTCATCCTTAACCGCATGTCCGAGGCAGGGATGGGCTTCTCGGAAGCCCTGGAGGAAGCGACGCAACTGGGATACGCAGAAGTCGATCCGTCCGCCGACATTGACGGCTTTGACGCCGCAGCCAAGCTGGCCATCCTCGCCTCGATCGCATTCAACGCGCGCGTTGTTGCTGCCGACGTCCATCGAGAAGGTATCGCTATGGTGTTGGCTGCCGACATCCAGGCAGCTCACGACCTTGGGTACGAGGTCAAGCTCGTCGCCATAGCCGAGCGCGACGGAGACGACATCTCGGCGCGAGTGCATCCTGCGATGCTGCCGAAAACCCATCCGCTGGCATCGGTTCGCGACGTGTTCAACGCGATCTTCGTCGAGAGTGAAGAGTCGGGCGAGCTCATGTTCTTCGGCCGCGGCGCCGGCGGGGCGCCGACCGGATCCGCTGTCGTCGGCGACATCGTCGAGATCGCGCGGAACATGGCATTGGGCGGAAGGTCGCCCGCTCCGGCGTACTACCGAGAGCTTGCTCGCGTTCAAAGCCAGGAAGAGGTCCCGGTTCGCTATTACGCGGTCTTGTCGGTTGCCGACCAACCGGGCGTCCTGTCGGCGGTTGCGGGTGCTTTCGCAGCTCACGGCGTGTCGATCGCGAGCGTTCGGCAAGAAGGGTCGGGTGACGAAGCGACTCTCGTAGTCATTACTCACGTAGCGACGGAAGGCCAGCACGCGGCGACGTTCGCGGAGCTTTCCGGTCTCGAAGTCGTCAAGGAGGTCGCGTCGAAGATGCGTGTCGAGGGGACTTCGGAGCGATGACGTCGCGCCTCGCGGTCGCCGGCAAACGCGGCGTGATCCGCCGCTACTTCGAGCAGCTGCCGGTATCCGAGCGAACACCGATCGTCACACTGGACGAGGGCGACACGCCGCTGATCTATTCCGAGCGGATCTCGACCGAGGTCGGTACCGAAGTCTGGTTCAAATACGAGGGCTTAAACCCGACGGGCTCGTTCAAAGACCGAGGTATGACCCTTGCGATCTCGAAAGCACTCGAAGAGGGATCGCAAGCAGTTATCTGCGCATCGACCGGCAACACCAGCGCGTCTGCCGCTGCGTACGCCGCGCGAGCGGGAATGGCGTGTGGCGTTCTCATCCCTCAGGGCAACGTCGCGCTCGGCAAGCTCGCGCAGGCGCTGGTCCACGGAGCGCGCGTACTCGAGATCGAAGGGAATTTCGACGCCGCGCTCGAGCTCACCAAAGAGATGTCGCGGACACACCGCGTGACGCTCGTCAACTCAGTGAACCCGTACCGCGTCGAGGGTCAGAAGACAGCAGCGTTCGAGATCGTCGAGGCCCTGGGTCGTGCTCCGGACTTGCACGTCATGCCGGTCGGTAACGCCGGGAACATCACTGCTTATTGGCGTGGTTACAACGAAGCGCGGGCGCACGGGTGGTCGCAGTCGCTGCCCAGGATGTTCGGCTTCCAAGCGCAGGGTGCTAACCCGATAGTGATCGGGCATGCCATCGACGATCCCAAGACGATCGCCACTGCGATCCGGATAGGGAACCCGGCGTCGTGGTCGGGCGCGACAGACGCGGCGACCACCTCGGATGGAGGGATCTCGTCGGTGACCGATAAGGAGATCCTCGAGGCATTTCGCTCGCTGGCCGCCGAAGGGATCTACGTCGAGCTAGCGTCGGCCGCGAGCCTCGCGGGTCTGCGGCAGATGCGCTCGAGGGGCATCCTTCCTGACGGGGCAACCGTCGTGTGCGTGCTCACCGGTCATGGCTTGAAGGATCCGGATTGGGCGATCTCAGGTGCTCCCCGCCCGCAGCTCGTCCCTGCGGACATCAACGCGATCCTGGAGCATCTTTCTTTGGCGTGAGAGCATTGCGCCGCACGATGCAGCCACCGACGGAAAGGGAGGGGCGGTGCCGGCAGCCGTAAAGGTTCGAGTTCCCGCGACCGTCGCCAATCTCGGCCCGGGGTTCGACGCGCTCGGCGTCGCCGTTCGCATGCACCTCGAAGTCGACGTCGAACCTCGTCGCGATTCGATCGAGATCATGGTCGAGGGCGAGGGGGCCGAGCAGCTGCCGGCCGACGACACGAACCTCGTCATCAAGTCGATGAACGCCTTCTTCGATCATGTCGGGCGCAGGCCTCCGGGGTTCGCCGTACGCGTGAAGAACCCGATCCCATTGATGTCGGGCCTGGGCTCTTCGGCCGCTGCGGTCGTCGGCGGTCTGTACGCGGCGCGCGCCGTGACCGGGCGGACGGTTCCACAGGTCGAGATGATCCAACTCGCGACAGAGCTCGAAGGTCACCCCGACAACGTCCTGCCCGCTCTACTTGGTGGCCTCGTTGTCTGCTACACCGCCGAGGGAAGCAGCGACACTCGGTACTTCAGGCTCGATCCAAGCGAGCGTCTCGTTCCGATGATCGCGGTTCCTGCCGAAGGGTTTCCCACCAAGCAGGCCCGCGCCGCTCTGCCGAAGCAGGTCGCGTTCGGTGACGCCCAGTTCACTGCGTCGCGCGCTGCGTTACTGGTCGGCGCGCTTTCGACCGGAGCCGGGTCAGAAGTCTTGGCGGAGGCGATGAGCGATCGCTTGCACGAACCGCACAGGCTCAAGCTCATGCCGGAAACCGCGGCCGTCCACAAGGCGATCACAGAAGCAGGACTGGGCGTCAGCGTCGCCGGGGCCGGCCCGTCGTTGTTGATCGTCGTTCCTCGTCCAGAAGTTGCCATGCGTGCAGAACAGGTGCGGCGCGTCTGCCGCGAGCGCAACGCAGGATGGCGCGTGTTCGTCAGCGAATGGGAACCGGAAGGCGCAACCTCGACCCACTAAAGAGCTTTCGGCACGGAGCATCGTTTGCCTTGTTTCCAGGGGACGAGATGAACAAGATTGAGATCGGCGACCGCGTTCGATGGATCTTCGAAGACGACGACCCTGACTTTGACCCGGACGAGCGGGGTACCGTCGTTGCCTTTGAGCCCGACGGTCTTAACGCAATCGTTATTTGGGATAAGCAGGGCATGGCGGTCCCGGAGTGGGCGGGCCTCGAAGTCGTCGACAGAGGCGCGTCGAACTGAGTCGGGATCTTCAGAGCTAGCGAACGAGACAACGGAACTGCGGGTTGGTTTTGTCCCCAAGCCCAACGAGGGATGGAGTGTCTTTGTCCGCAAGTGGGAACCCAACGCGCCCCGCAACTCAAGAGATGCAAAGGGTCACCGGTGCAAAGGGTCACCGGTGCAAAGGGTCACCGGTGCAAAGGGTCACCGGTGCAAAGGGTCACCGGTGCAAAGGGTCACCGGTGCAAAGGGTCACCGGTGCAAAGGGTCACCGGTGCAAGGGGTCACCGGTGCAAAGGGTCACCGGTGCAAAGGGTCACCGGTGCACAGCTGCACCGATGCACAGCTGCACCGATGCACAGCTGCACCGATGCACAGCTGCACCGATGCACAGCTGCACCGATGCACAGCTGCACCGATGCACAGCTGCACCGATGCACAGCTGCACCGATGCACAGCTGCACCG
>JALZGD010000040.1:4343-12988 GCA_030861205.1 Actinomycetota bacterium | reverse complement strand
GACTCGTTCCAAGAGGTTCCCGATGACCGCGAGCTTGTCCGAGACCTTCGCGCCGCCCAGCACCGCGATGTAGGGATGCGCTGGAGCCTCGAGGAGCCTAGCGAGCTTGCCCACCTCGTCTTCGAGCAGTAATCCCGCGGCACTGGGAAGGCTCTGTGGAGGCCCGACGATGGACGCGTGGGCACGATGTGCAGCTCCGAACGCGTCGTCGACGTAACAATCGCCTAAAGAGGTCAGCGCACTCGAGAAGTCGGGGTCGTTCTTCTCTTCACCGGGCTCGAAACGGAGGTTCTCGAGCAAGACGACGGGGTCCTCAGACGCACAGGCTTCGCGTGCGCTGGTGCCCACGACGTCCGACGCCAGCGTTACAGGCCGGCTGAGGAGCTCCTCGAGTCGGTCTTTCACCGGCGCAAGGCTGAGCGAGTCGACCCTTTTCCCCTTCGGGCGCCCGAGATGCGAGCACAGGACGACGCGTGCACCGCTTCCCAGCAGGGTCTCGATCGTCGGGAGGGCCGCCGTGATCCGCAGGTCGTCGGAGATGGTGCCGTCTTGCAGCGGCACGTTGAGATCGCAACGGACGAGGACGCGCTTTCCTTCGACGTCGAGAGAGTCGAGCTTTGGCAGGTCCGTCACGCCGCAGAAGTGTACGAGCCGGGAGGGATGACGGCCCTGGGCACAGAAGTCTTCCCCGAGTGCGGACCGTCGGATGGGGAGGGAACGATGAAGCGGATCCTTGCGGCGATCAGCGTGTGTCTTCTTGCCGGGATGACATTCGGCCCCGCCTCGGCGGGCACGTCCGAGGGGGGTGTCAGCTCGAACAACGTCAAATGGCTGAAGTTCCTGCCGTTCGAAGTCGGAACCGAGACCGGCGCTCGCATCATCGGCAAGTACATGTATGTCACCAGCTGGAAGACGTTCTCGATCTATGACGTGTCCAATCCCGAGAACCCGAAGCTGATGTCGCAGACGCCGTTCGCCAAGGATGTCCCCGATACGGGATCGCCCTTCCGTTTCGAGAACGAAGATGTCTCGACGAACGGCAAGATCCTGGTCTTTTCTCAGCAGTTGCCCTACTCGGACCTCTACGTCTACGACATCGAAGACAAAACCAACCCCGTTCTGCTGGCGACCCTGCTGGGGGCCGGGAACCACACGATGAGTTGCCTCTATAACTGCAAGTGGCTGTACGGATCGACCGGAACGATCATCGACCTTCGCGATCCCACGAAGCCGAAGGTCGCCGGGAACTGGTTGAAGGGGCTGCCCGCTACCAGCACGCACGACGAGACCGAGATCCGTCCGGGGCCCGTGCTCACGTCCTCGTACCCGATCATGCTTCTAGACACGTCCAACCCGCTGCACCCGAAGTTGCTCGCGACCGGCCGCGTGAAGGATCCCAACACGTCTCTACCGGTGCACTCGAACCTCTGGCCCGACTCGGGGTTCGACAAGTTCTTCTTGATCTCGACCGAAACGAACGGTCATCCGCGTTGTGAAGACCCGGGCGGGGTCAGGCCCCCCGGCGCGTTCTGGACGTGGTCGGCGAACAACTGGCAGAAGACGCACCACTTCAAGGTCATCGACTCGTATCACGTCTCGAACGGAACGGAGACCGACGGGAGCCCGGCCGTGAACGCGCTGGGTTGCTCGGCGCACTGGTTCCAGCAGCACCCGACGTATCACGACGGAGGCCTCGTCGCCGCTGCGTTCTACGAGCACGGCTCGCGGTTCTTGCACGTCACCTCCGACGGCAAGATCCACGAGGTCGGCTACTTCATGCCGTGGTCGGGCTCGACGTCGGCGGACTTCTGGGTCAGCGATCGGATCGTCTACGCGATCGACTACGCGCGCGGCATCGACATCCTGAAGTACACCGGCAGCTTCTACGACAACTAGAGCGATACCGCCCAGGGGAGCGCCGGGTCTGTATCTCCCATTCGGGCTGAGAGTTGGCGCGACGCGCAGGGAGCTAGTGGTGGATGTGTTTGCGGGTTGCTGAGATGGCCCCGCCGCACTCCGTGCCACCCGCGAGCGAACTGGTCGCGAGCTTCGCCCGATAGGACCCCGGCTTGTCGGGCAAAGCGATACTGAAGTTCGACACTCCCTGCGAGACCGGCGCGCTGCTCCGCCCCGACCTGAGATCGACCCATTTGCGCGCCTTGTTCCTCTTCTGGATGACGACGAAGGCGTGGTCGGCACAAGCGTTGTTGCCGTCTGACACAGTGACCTGGCCTGTGGCCTTCAGGTGCTTCTTCAAGGCGAGGCTCACGGCCCGGGCATGGTTACTACCGCCTTCGATCTGGACGGCCCATTCGGCCTGGCCGTAGTCGGATCCGGCGGTCTGACCCGGCAGGAGGGTTGCGTCCCCTCCCAGCGGCATGCGGTAGACCCTGATCGGCGAGCCCGGAGCCTGAGCCTGACGACTGAACACGAAGTCCACCCTCTTCGGGTCGAGAACGGCGTCAAAGCTGTTGTCCGGACCGCTCGTCACCGGCCGGATCGTGTCCGCCTGACCGGGGTAAGCGGAGCCGAACATGATCTGCGACACGCCGTTTACCACTTCGTTGTAGACGAGACCGCAACCGTTTCCGCTGATGTCCGGGCCTCCGTCGTCGACGGTGTTGGTGGTCACCTGGCGAAGGGACTGTCCGTCCATCGGCTGTGCCCAGATCTCGTTGTCCCCGTCCCTGTTGCTCACGAAGTAGACCTGCTCCGGCCCGCAGCCGCCGGCAACCGACCAAACCGGGTCGACGTCGGTCCCCGGATCGTTCGTAAGCCGGGTGGCCTGAAGACTTGCGATGTCGAGCGTATAGAGCTCGAAGTTGCCGTCCCGATCACTGCTGAAAACGATGCGTGTCGCGTCGGGAGAGAAGGCGGGATCGACATCGCTGAAGGTGTTGTCCGTGAGCTTGATCGCATCTCCCTGACCGAGATGGGTCAGGTAGATCTCTGCGTCCCCGTCTGCCGCGCAGGAATACACCAACAGTTTGCCGTCGGGTGAGGTCTGCATACGAGAGCCCGGCGTCATGCAATCGACCACCGTCTCTGCGGGCGAGCCGTCCGGCAAGTGCCGCTCAATCGTGGCGTTAGTTCCTGAGACCCTCACGACGAAGATGTCGCCGTCCTTGCCCGGCCAGCTTGCTGCAGCTGGGCTCCCCAAGATGGCGATCGCCGCCACCATCGCAACCGTGATTGATCCGATGATCCGTTGCATGCTTAGCTCCCGTTGATCCCGCTGTTAAAGCTCACGGTGTCACAGACGTGACTAAAAGCAAGCAGGCCAAGGGGGGTTCAGCCCCGCACCCTCGCTGCCGGACCACCACCACTGGTGGCGGAATCGCTCGTTTAAAGCCGAACGCGCGTCCAAGCTATTCCAACGCTGCCGCCGGATTTCATGGACGAATACGGGGTGATCGGGGTGCACCCCGAAGGCGCGTCGCGGGCGGCGCCTCTACAGTTTTGCTGCGACCAGCTCAGTGAGGTCGACCAAGCGATTCGAGTAGCCCCACTCGTTGTCGTACCAGCCGAGCACTTTGACCATATTGCCGTTGGCCATCGTCGACTGCCCGTCGATGATGCACGAGTGCGCGTTGCCGACAATGTCAGATGACACGATCTCGTCGTCGGTGTACTCGAGGATCTGCTTCATCCCGGAAGACTGCGCGGCCTCGCGGTACGCGTTGTTCACCTCTTCAGTAGTCACTTCGGACCCGAGGACGGCGACGATGTCGGTGATCGAGCCGTCGGGGACGGGCACCCGTAGTGCCAGTCCGTCCAGGCGTCCCTTGAGCTCGGGCATCGCGAGGGACGCCGCTTTTGCCGCCCCCGTCGTCGTCGGGATGATGTTGACGGCGGCGGCTCGCGCCCGGCGCAGGTTGTCTCGGGCGAGGTCGAGCGTGTTCTGGTCGTTCGTATAGGCGTGACAGGTCGTCATGAAACCTTTCTCGATCCCCCAGTTGTCCTGAAGGACCTTGGCCATCGGAACGACGCAGTTCGTCGTGCACGACGCGTTCGAGATGACATGGTGCTGACCGGGCTCGTACGCGTCGTGGTTCACGCCGATGACGATCGTGATGTCTTCATCTTTCGCGGGGGCCGAGATGATGACCTTCTTCGCTCCCCCGTTCAGGTGCTTGGACGCGTCGGCTTTCTTGGTGAAGAAACCGGTCGACTCGATCACGATATCGACGCCGAGGTCGCCCCACGGCAGGTTCGCCGGATCGCGCTCCGAAAGCAGCTTGATGTCCTCGCCCTCGACCGAGAAGCCTTCGTCGGTAACCTTCACGCTCTTGCCGAGCCGTCCGTGCACCGAGTCGTACTTGAGCAGGTGAGCCATAGTGGCGGCATCGCCGAGGTCGTTCAGGGCTACGACCTCGAGGTCTGATCCCTTGGCCTTGAGCGCCCTGTAGAAGTTGCGTCCGATGCGTCCGAATCCGTTGATGCCAATGCGCGTGGCCATCGACGACCCTCCTAGCGTTCCGTCTGCGGGTTTGCGTCCATCTTAGGCGCCGGCGCGCGGCCGTTAATCGGACCCTAGGTGAGCGAGCGCAGGGCGTCGCCGAGCCGGCCCGGGTCGTGGGATCCGTCGGGCGCGGCCATGTCCGCCGTCTCGACTCGCACCCGGGAGAACCCGAGGGCATCGAGGTCGACTTCGACGCCGTCCGACGCCAGGATCGGGCTCTGGACGAGGATCGAGTCGACGCAATACGCGCCGGCATGGGCCATAAGAGCGTCAACGTGGGCCGCGGCGTCCAGGCCTTCCGTCTCGCCCTTTTGCATCCGGCTGTTGCACACGAAGACGCGCTTCGCGGCGGTTTGTTGCAGCGCCTCCTTGATGCCGGGGACGAGCAACGTCGCGATCAGGCTGGTGAACAGGCTGCCGGGGCCGAGCACGACCTGATCGGCCTCCATGATGGCGGTGACGGCGCCGGGATACGCGACCGGGGCGGCGGGCTCGAGGTACACCGCCTGGATCGGGCTCCGGGTGCGGGCGACGCGAACTTGCCCTTTGATCACGCCTGCGCCGGTCCGAGCGCGCAGCCGGACGATCTCGTTGGTGGCGGGAAAGACACGGCCGTGCGACTCGAGCATCCTGCCCGCGCGCTCGACCGCCGTGGCTAGATCTCCGGTGACCTCGACGAGCCCAGCGATCACGAGGTTGCCCACGGTGTGCCCCGTCAGCGCTCCCCCGGTGAATCTGTGCTGGAAGATCTCGCCGATGTCGTCGCGGTCGGACAGCGCTACGAGGCAGTTCCGAATGTCCCCGGGCGGCGGGATGCCGAGCTCGCGCGTCAACCTTCCGGACGAGCCGCCGTCGTCGGCGACCGTGACCACGGCAGAGACGTCGTCGGCATAACTGCGAACGGCTCGCAGCGTCACCGCGAGCCCATGCCCGCCGCCGATGCCCACTACTTTCACGGCGACGCGTCTCCTCGTTCGACGTCTCTGTGTATGACCTTCACGTTCAAGCCCGCGTCGGCGATGAGATCGTGGATCTCCTGTGCAAGCACCACGGATCGATGACGTCCTCCGGTGCATCCGATCGCCAGCGTTAGATAGTGGCGCCCCTCCGTCTGGAACCCAGGGAGCAAGACCCCGAAGAGATCGCTGGTTCGTTTCAAGAAGTCGGTCGTCTCCGGTTGCTCCAAGACGTAATCCCGGACGGGGTCGTCGAGACCCGTCAGCTCGCGCAGCCCCTGGACCCAATGAGGGTTCGGGAGGAAGCGACAATCGAGCACGATGTCGGCATCGAGCGGGAGACCGAACTTGTAACCGAAGCTGACGACGGTCACCTTCAGGCCGCTACCGACAGACGGCTCTTCGCTGAAGGATGCTGCGATCTTCGTGCGCAGCTCGCGCACGGTCAGATCTGACGTGTCGATGATCAGGTCGGCGCCGTCTCGGAATCGGCTCATGAGGTCTCGCTCGCGCTGGATGCCAACCGCTACCCGATCGTCTGACGCCAGCGGATGTTTGCGGCGCGTCGCGTCGAAACGCCGCACCAAGGAGTCGTCCGACGCGTCGAGGAACAGCAAACGGAAGTTGGAGAGGTCGCGTCTCAGCTTGTCGAGGGCTTCGGCAGCTTCGTCGAAGAAAGTTCCTCCTCGCGCGTCGATCACAAGCGCGATGCGCTTGAAGTCGTTTCCCGGAGAGAACGCGAGGGCGAGCATCTTCGTGATGAGCGCCGGCGGGAGGTTGTCGATCACGAACCAGCCGAGATCCTCGAAGGCGCGCGCCGCTTCGGAGCGCCCGGCCCCCGACATGCCGCTGATGACGATCAGATCTACGTCGCGAACGCGGCGCGGAAGCGTCATGACGCTCGCTCTGCCACGCGAGCGGTGCCCTCGGGATGTAGCGCCGCGAACACGGCCTCGGCCACGTTCTTGGGGATGCCGGGAACGTTGGCGATGTCTTCGGGGGCCGCGTCTTTGAGCCTCTTCACGGAACCGAATTCCTTCAGTAGGCGCTTGCGTCTGACGCTACCAAGGCCCGGGATGCCGTCCAGCGCCGATTGCGTCATGCGCTTGCCGCGCTTCAACCGGTGGTACGTGAGGGCGAACCGGTGCGCCTCGTCCCGTATCGCCTGCAGGAGGTAGAGGGCTTCGGACCCGCGGGGAATGATGATCGGGTCGGACCGACCAGGCACGTATACCTCTTCCATGCGCTTGGCGAGCGAGACCGTCGTGACGCCGACGATCCCGAGCTCCGTCATCACTTCGACAGCGCGATTGAGCTGGCCCTTGCCACCGTCGATTACCACCAGGTTCGGCGGATACGCGAATCGCCGTGGCTTTTCATGGTTGCCGTCCCCGCTGGTCTCTTCCACGTAGCGCGCGAATCGGCGACGGATCACCTCGCCCATCATTGCGAAGTCGTCGGGGCCTTGCGTCCATTTCATCGCAAACCGCCGGTAATCGGATCGCTTAGGGAGGGCGTCTTCGAAGACGACCATCGAACCGACTGCCTCGGTCGGGCCGGTATTGGAGATGTCGAAACATTCGATGCGGAGTGGCGCGTCGTCCATCCCCAGCGCCTCCTGTAGCTGGCGTAGCTGCCGCGAGCGAGCGGCGAAATCGCTCGACCGCTTCAGGCGGTGATGCGTGAAAGCTTGGCGCGCGTTCTCTCTGACGGTGTCCATCAGTGCTCGCTTCTCGCCGCGCCGCGGCACGCGAACTTGAACGCGGGAACCGCGGATCTCACCGAGCCACCGCTCGAGAAGCTCTCTGTCGGCGGGTAGCTCCTCCACCAGGATCTGTTTCGGGACGGTGTCTGCTTCGGTGCCCGGATCGGAGTAGAGGCGCTCGATGAACCGCCCGATCAGCTCCGCGCGCGTCAGGTCCTCGACCTTGTCGACCATGAAGCCCTTGCGACCGGTCACTCGCCCCTTGCGAACGAAGAAGATCTGGAACGAAGCCTCTATGTCGTCTTCGGCCACGGCGATGACGTCGAGATCGTCCCGCTCGGAGGACACCATCTGCTGGCGCTCGATGACTTTGCGGACGTTGTCGAGTTGGTCCCTGAACTTAGCGGCAAGCTCGTATTCCTGGTTCGCCGACGCTTGCTTCATGGAGTCTTCGAGCCGCGTGACGACCGGCTTGTAGTTACCGTCGAGGAAGTCGCACATCTCGTCGACGATGCGGCGGTGCTCGTCGGGGCCGACTGCTCCTACGCACGGTCCCGCGCACCGCTCGATGTGGAACAAGAGACAAGGGCGTCCCCGGCGATGGCAGCGATCGAACACACCTTGGGAGCACGTCCGCATCGGGAACGTCCTCAGCAACAGATCGAGGGTTTCGCGGATCGCGTAGGCGTGAGCGAAGGGGCCGTAGTACCGAACGCCTTTGCGCTTCGAGCCGCGCATCACGCGGGCACGAGGGAACTCTTCATCCAGCGTGATCGCGAGGTACGGGTAGCTCTTGTCGTCGGTGTAACGCACGTTGTATCGAGGCCGGTACTGCTTGATGAGGTTGAGCTCGAGGTGCAGCGCCTCGACCTCGTTATCCGTGACGATCCACTCGACCGAGCGCGCAGCCTCGACCATCGCAAGCGTTCTCGGATGTAGCTCGGGGCCGAAATAGTTCGACAGCCGGCTGCGCAGGGACTTCGCTTTCCCGACGTACACCACCCGACCCGACGCGTCCTTGAACAGGTAGACGCCGGGACGGTTAGGGATCGTCCCCGCGGCAGGTCGTTCGATACGTGTGGCCCGCATCATCACATTGTCCCAGCCGCTCCCGGTGCAACCGCGGATGGCACGGTCGCCGGCGCGATCACCAGTGGAAGAACGAACCTCGCGTGGAGCGCGGTGACGGAGACGGCTCGGGGGGCGGCGTCGGGCTCTCCCCCGAAGATGGAGCAGGGCTTGCCGAGGTGTCGCTGGGCGGGTTCCACAGACGCCCGCCCGGAAGGTACGGCAGTGGATCCGTCGGCTGACCGTTCACTCGGATCTCGAAGTGAAGATGCGAGCCCGTGCAGTACCCGGTACATCCGACCGCGCCCACGGCGGCGCCGATGTCGACGGCCTCTCCCTGGTGGACTTGGATCCGCGACAGGTGGCCGTAGAGGCTGGCCAACCCGTGCCCGTGATCGATGATCACTGCGTTGCCGTAACCGTTGATCTGCCCTGCGAACGCAATGGTCCCGCT
>JALZGD010000040.1:2672-4333 GCA_030861205.1 Actinomycetota bacterium | reverse complement strand
GGCGACGACGGGGTCGCCCGTTTCGCCGTCGATGTCGATGCCGGGGTGGAAGCCATCGTCCCGGGGGCCGAAGTAGGACGTGATCACTCCGTCGAGCGGCCACATGAACGCGATGCTTTGCCCGACCCCCGTCGAATAGCGGACGTGGGCCGAGTCCGCGAGACGAGCGTGGTCATCGGCCCACGCGTGGAGAGCGCTCACCAGCGCGACCGCGGCATCGGCTCCGGACTCTTTCGTCGACGGCAGGCATTGGCCCGAAGTGTCGGTAGGTCGATCCTTTCGCACGTGCGGGTAACGCTCGTAATGGAGCGGCAACTTGTACTTGCACGGCCACGACGACCGGTCGTTTGCGATCACTAACCCGATGCGGATCCGGTAGAAGCGTTTGCCGTCGGGCGACTTCCACGGGATCGATGAGTCCTCGACGGCGTGCAGGAACTGCGGCACGTAGCGAAGCGAATCTTCGAGCGCGTTCTTGTGCGTCAGCTGATAGTCGGTGAAGTCGGCGAGCGCTCTGATCCCATCGGCCAGTTGCTCGCGGTGACGGGCCAGCAGCCGCGAACCCGTGATCGCCAACCGGTTGTTGGCGGCAAAGAAGTGCCGCAGTGATTGTGGGATGTCCCCAACTGCCGTGGCGACTTGATCGGCCGAATGCAGGGCCGACGCGAACTCGTCTTTCGTTCTCAGGAAGGCGGCTCCCGTCTGCGTCGCGTTCGACAACAAGCTCTTGGTTTCTGGCGCAACGTTCTTGAACGTCGTCGCGAGCGTCCCAAGCGAGCGCAAGATCGTCGCGATGTCGCCGCCGCGGCCCCCGACGCCCTTCGAGAGAGTCTTGATCAGATGACGGGCGGTCGTCGGATCGACGTCTCCGAGCACCGCGTTCAGCGATCGCAGCAGGGATTGGAAGTCGACCGGCAGGTTCGTGTGGTCTCGAGGGATCGTCGAGCCGTCCGCAAGCATCGGGCCGGAGCTCGAGAGCGGAGTGAGGTTCACGAACTGCTCGCCTACCGCGCTCTTGGACTGAACCTGTGCCTCGACGTCGGCCGGGATCTTGCCTTGCCATTCTGGCGAGATCTCTAGTTGGACGTCGACGCCGTTGTTGTCGTTCAACGACAGCTTCCCGACCTTGCCGATCAGAACGCCGCGATACGCAACCTCCTGGTTCGTGAAGACTCCCCCGCTCGAACGGAAATCGGCCGTCACGGTGAACGGCCCCGAGAGGCCACCGGAGCCGATCAATTGCGTGACGAGCCAGCCGACCATGAGCGTCCCCAGCAGGACGACGGCGATGAGATTCGTCAGCAGGCGACGAGTCAGCCTCACGATCCTTCACCCGGCACGTCGCCCTTCTCGCCTTTCGTGTGACACCTTGCCAGCGCCTCGCACAGGACGGCCTGGGCTTGGATGTAATCGCCGTGTCCCTTGCCGCCGGGACCACCGCCGAAGCTCTTTGGGAACAGCGCGAAGAACGTTCGCAGCTGGGTGAGGTCCTTACGCAACGCGCCCTGCGCGCCCGAGAGGCCCGAAAGGACGGGTCTGAGGGCCTTGAAACCGCGCGAGATCGCGTCCTCGTGGCGTGCGAGGAAACGGGCGTTGAAGCTGCCGAAGCGATCGAGCGATCTGAACAGGCGGACCAATCCGGAGCCCTGGCTCGCCAGCAG
>JALZGD010000040.1:0-2662 GCA_030861205.1 Actinomycetota bacterium | reverse complement strand
GTCGAGGAACGCGTCGAGCGTGTTCTTGTTGGCGACGATCGTGGAGCTTGCATCGTTCAAGTGGTCGATCGCCGAGGTGATGTCGAATCGGCGGTTGGCGAGAACGGAAGTAAAGCGGCGTAGTTGATGGATCGTTTCGCCGAACCTCTCGCCGCGGTCTTGGAGGATGAGTGCCTGGGCGTGGGTGAACCTGTTCAGGTCTTCGAGCCCGCCACCTCCGACGAAGCCTGAAAGATCACTCAGGAAGGTCTCGACATCCACGCGGCGGTCGGTGCGCGACACCGGGATCGTCGTCGGTGTCGCCGAGACGTATGGCGGACCTGCGCTCGTCGGGACCAGCTCGACGAACTGTTCGCCCAGAAGCGATGTCTGCCGAACGACGGCTCGGAGCCCCACGGACGGCACACGTGCAGACGGTGACAGCGTCATCGTCACCTTGGCGAGCATCCTGCCGTCGCTGGTGATCAGTTGGATGTCGCCGACAGAGCCGATCTTCACGTCGTTCAGCTGCACGGAGCTCTTCGAAACGAGCTCGCCGACATCCGTGAAGTACGCGACGAGTGTCGGGCGCGAGCCACTCGACGACAACCCACATGCACTTGCGGCGATCGCGGCGACCACCGTTAGCGATAGCACCCTGATGAGCCTCATCGGTTGCTCTCCAGTTGGCCGGGGCTCGTTGCGAGCCACGTCAGCAGCAACCGCTCGAACTTCTTGCGGCCTACTTCGGCGGCGACCTCGTGCACGACGCGCGTTGCTTGGCGGTAAAGCGCGTCTTGTGTCTGCACGGGAGCCTCGCCCGGGAAGTCGACGCAACGCCTCAACGTTTCACGGACGAGGAACTCGAGGTCGTCGTCATAGGTGTCCGGGATGTACGAAAGGATCGTGAACACGAGGTCCTGCAGCGTCGCCTGCGGGGTGACGACGAATGTCGTTTGGGCGACCGCGTTGAGCCTTTGGCATGTGATGGTGTCGCGGGTGTCGAGGCGGTAGTTGTACTTAGCCCCCGCGGTGCCGGGCGGAGCCTGACGACCTGTGTAAGCGAAGAGCCCCTTTCCGGAAGAGCCTGTCGCGCCGAGTGCCTCAGTGATGACGTTCGTCCACCCGATGCCCGCGGTCAGCTCATCTTGCCGGGCCAGGATGTTGTCGAGAACGACCTTCAAGCGTTCGAAGGCCCGACCGAGGTTCGCGCCGCTTTCGCTGACGAGACGCGACGCTTGCGAAGACAACAACCCGATGTTCGAGATGGTCCCTTGCAGGTCGCGCCGGTCGCTCGCGAGCACTTTCGTGACCACCGCCAGTCGCTGGTTCACGAGGGCGAGCTCGGTCGATCGATTGGCGAGCGTGCCAAAGACCGAGTTGAGGTTGCGGATGAGTGCAGTGAGATCGGCGTGAGAGTTCGCAAGGTTCTGAAGAACGGACGCAGAGTGACCGAGAGTGCCGCCCAGCTCTCGTCCCTCACCGCGCGTCGCCGCATCGAGGTTGTCGATCAGCTTTGCGAGGGGGCCGCGCTGTTCGCCGTTCTTGGGCTCGAGGGCGACGAGCAGACGCTTGAGTTGCGCGACCACTTCATCGAGCTCTGCGGGGATCGCCGTTCGGGACATCGGGATGTCGTCGCCATCGGCTAGTGCGGGTCCTCCCTTGTAGGCGGGATAGAGCTGGACGTATCGGTCGGCGATCACCGTGATCGGGACGACGGACAGCCGTGCATCGGCCGGGACGCGGACGTCTTCGTCGATCGCCATGGTGAGTCTGACTCCCGTCGGGGAAGGCGTGACCTTCGTGATCTTTCCGACCTCGACCCCCCGCACCATGACGCGGCCCCCGGCGAAGAGGTTGGGCGCTTGGGCGACCTCGGCTGTGACCGTGTACGTGGGCTCGTTCGGGCGGAACGCGATGTACGCGCCCACTGCCGCGCCGACAACGGCGATCGTGATGAACAGCGAAAGAAGCCGCGTCCTCATGGCTCGGCTCCGCTCTTCTTCGCCGGTGATGGCTGGACGTCGTGAACGGGGAGGCCGGGGTTCTCCGGGGAGCCTTCGGGAACGCAGGTGTCCTCGGTCGTGATCGCACACACGTTGCCTTCGACGAACCGGCCGAAGGTCGTGGGCCGCGCGAGGAGCTCACCGGAGATCCCTAGCTGGGCGAGCGCTTTGTCGATCGAGTGCAGTTGCGTCTGGACGCTCGCGACCACCCGGTCGAGATCGAGTGACCCGACCTGTATCGAGTGTCGCGTTGCGGAGATCAAAAGACCAAGGTTGCGTCCCAGCCCGTTGGTCGCCGCGAGAAGCGAGGTGATCGTCCTCCTGCGTGCTGCGAGAGTGTCCAGAACCTCCGAGGCGCGCGACAGGATGCCGTCGATATTGCGATCGTTGTGAGCGAGGGTCCCACTGACGGATGCGGCATTACGCAAGAGCTTCGAGACGGCCGCGCCGTTGCGGTCTAGGACTTTACCGACGCGGCTGACGCCGACGAGGGCTCGTCGGAATTCTTGCTTAGAGGTTCCGGCTATGTGCCCGACGACTTCGATCAGCTTGCGCAGCGACTTCTGATCGATCCGCTCAAGGAGATGGGTCCCTTGATTGGCCGCTTGATAGATCTCGTACGGGATGCTCGTCTGCGATCGCGGGATCACGTCACCGTCGGACAGGTAACCGTGCGT
>JALZGD010000199.1 GCA_030861205.1 Actinomycetota bacterium | reverse complement strand
ATCGCGATCATCTGGTTCGACGGAGAAGAGTGGGGCCTCTTGGGGTCGCACGCCTACGTCGCCGACGTGCAGAAGAAGGGCATGCAGTTCGACGCCGTGCTCGGCTTCGACATGAACGGGATCGCGTACCCGGCGCCGTATTGCTTGTGCGTGTATCACGGCCCGAACCCCGAAGACGCAGCGAAGGCCGTACCCCTCATCGACTATGTGAACTATGACTTCTTGAAGTTCCCTAAGAGCGACGGCAACCCCGGAACTGCCGAGCTGTATCCGTTCGGCACGGAGTCGGGCGTGTGCAACTGCGGAAACAACATCCGGAACTCAGACGAGTCGAGCTTTGCGTCCGCGCACTACTTCACCCTGCGGTGGACGGGTATGCGTCAAGCTAAGGACTACCCGGGTTACCACATGCCGTGGGACACCATCCCCTTGATGGAGCAGGTCGCCGGGGGCCGCGAGAACCTCGAGAAGGGGACCGAGAACACCTTCGACTCGGCGTACTACACGGCGATAGCGCTCGACCACATGTAGCCAGCGCGGCGGTATAACTGCTGCGTGGACGAAGAGCAACAAGAGAAAGAGGTCGCCGATCTCCGCGCGCAGATCCGTGATGACCGCAAGCTGATCCGTAAAGCGGCCGACGCGCTGGCCGAGATCGACCGGGGGCCGGGCCTGTCCGACGAGCACGCCGATGTCCTGGCCGCGCTTCGCATCCGCATCGAGGGCAAGAAGCGCGCGTCTCTCGAAGAGCTGCTCGAGGCGGCGGGGGACATCTCGGGGAAGAAGGACCTTGCGACGGTTTTGGACGAACCCTCGGAATCAAGTCGTGACTGGCCCGTCATCGAGGAGAAGAAGAAGGAGTGGCCCGGGCTCTGATCTCGGCCGCGACCGATCAGCGCTCTTAGGTGCCCTCGCCTCGATCCCTGAGAAAGCGCTCGAGCTCCTCGGCCAAAGAGTCTCCCGACGGAAGGGACCCGGGGTCGATCGCTTCTTCGCGATCGCGTTCGTCGGATCGCTCTTCCAGCAGGCTCACGTAAGCCTGAACATCGTCGTCTGACGCAACCATCTCCGAGACGCGGTCTTCGTATGACTTCGTCGCGAGCTCGAGTGTCGAGACGTCTACAGCGGTCTTCGTCAACTCGCCCGCTTTCAGCACTAGGGCCATCGCAGCCTTCGGGTTGGGAGTGATCGCGATGTAGTGAGGAACCGCGGCCCACAAGCTGACCGAGTCGACGCCTGCTTTCGAAAAGGCGTCGTGTAGCACGCCGACGATCCCGGTAGGGCCTTCATACCTCGATCTCGTGAGCCCCAGTCTCGAGACGAGGTCCTTGTCCAAGGCAGTACCCGTGATGTGAACGGGTCGTGAATGAGGCACGTCCGCGAGCAGAGCACCGAGTGTCACGAGAAGACCTACATTCTTCTGACGCGAGAGGTCGACGATCAATTCGCAAAATGTGCGCCACTTCGTGTTCGGTTCGGTGCCGATCAGCAATATGACATCGCGACCGTCGGGGGTCTTGCCACTGAAGAACTCGTTCTTCGGCCACCGGATGGCGCGGGTGACGCCGTCTACCAGTTCGACTTCCGGACGAACCGTCTGGAAGTCGTAGAAATCTTCAGCATCGATGGAGGCTAGGGGCTCGGCCCCCCACGCGTTGCATAAGTGTTGAGCTGCGAACGTCGCAGCGTCGCCCGCGTCATTCCATCCTCTGAAAGCAGCGATGAGAACGGGGTCGTTAAGTTTGGGATCTGATTGAATCGTGACGTAACGAGCGGTCATCGATAAAGCGTAGTCGCCGTCGCGACAGACGGCTACCGACTACGCCGTAAGAGCGTTTCTTGTATCGAGATGTTTCTGTAGCTTCCTCTTTATGCGCTGCAACGCGTTATCGATGGATTTGACGTGGTTGCCCAACGCTCCGGCGATCTCCTCATACGACTTGCCGTCCATGTAGAGGCGAAGGACGTCGCCCTCGAGCTCGGTCAGGCTGCCCTTCATCGAATCGCGGATCGCCTCGATCTCCTCGGCGGAGATAACCAATTCAGCCGGATCCGACATCGTCGGAGCGACGATGTTTTCGCCGACGGAGCGCTCGGTCCGCTCGCTGCTCCTGACGGGGGCATCGAGTGAGACGGATGAGTTAAGCGGTTGATGTTTCTGTCGGTTCGCCGTTTTGATCGCAGTGAGGATCTGGCGAGAGATGCAGAGCTCGGCGAAAGCCCGGAACGGCGTTCCTTGATCCAGATCGAAGTCCCTGATCGCCTTGAAAAGGCCGATCATCCCTTCCTGGACGACGTCCTCCTTCTCTGACCCTGCCAGGAAGTAGTTGCGTGCCTTCGAACGTGCGAAGTTACGGTACCGAGCGAGCAGTACCTCGATCCCGCGCTCGTCGCCACCCCTGACCACCTCGACCAGGGCGTTGTCGTCCAGGGTGTCGAGATCGTCTGCGACGTCTACCCAAGTCTTCATCGACCTATAGACCCCCCCGGCCGGTGGCCGGATCCAAGTGCGTGCCGACTGCTCTGCGTGACTGCCCGACTTCAAGTACGAGCGCCACCGGAAGCCGTAACGAACCGAGCCTATTTGTCCGCTTTTGCCCTAACAATGGCCCGATTGGGTGGTTCGCTCGTCCACGAGGGCTAGTCACGCACGGTCGTGCGGCCACCTCGTGGACGGTATCGGCCGATCCCGGGCGCAGCGGACGTTGCGGAGGCACAGGAATCTCACCCGCTTCCCCGCGCCGTTCCGTTACGTCGGCTCCTAACTATTTTCCCCGATCCGGCGGATTAGATGCCCGAGTCGGCGGTTATCGCGGGGCGGGAATCCCCAGCTCAGCACGGAAAACGCGCAAAAAGTTCCCGCCAAGGACCTTCTCGATGTCGCCTTCCGGAACACCACGCTCGATCAGCTTCTGCGTGACGAGCGGGAGGTCTCGTGAGCTTCCTTCAGTACCTTCAGGGACTCGCTTGGCGTCGTGGCCCTCGAACAGCAGCTCCTCGTTCGGATACTGCGTGTCGAAGTACTCCTTGACGAAGTCTGGTCCGAGGCCGACGTGATCGATGCCGGCGACAGTCGCGACGTGCTCGATGTGATCGATGATGTGATCGAGGGCGGGTTCACCATCGCTTACGAACCACGGGAAGAAGTTCACGCCGATCACTCCTCCCGTCGCGGCGATTGCCTTCAATAGATCGTCGGAGAGATTTCGATGATGGTCCCGAAGCGCGCTGGCCGAGGAATGGCTCGCGATCACCGGCCTCGTTGTGATCTCCAGCACGTGCTCGGTCCCCGCCTGCGAGAGATGCGAGACATCTACGAGCATCCCAGTTTCTTGCATCCAGCGAACGGCGCGAATACCTGCCGCCGTCAACCGGCTCCGTGCCTCGTCTTCCGCACTGCCGTCCGCGAGCATCGTCCGACCGAAGTGGGTGAACGACGCGATCCGTACGCCCAAGCGGAAGAAAGTCGAAAAAAGCTCGATGTCAGCGGCGACTTGCTCGCTGCCCTCCAACGCGAGCACGAAAGCGATCTTCCCCTCTGCGACGGCGCGGTCTATGTCGGATCCGGTGAAGCACAGAGCGATGTCGTCGGCATTGTCTTCGACCGTTTCGTACGCGGTCTCGATCAAGAGAAGCGATTGACGTAGCGCTCCATCCGGTCGATAGACGTCGTCGACGAAGATCGGAATGACCTGGACGTCGACTCCGCCGCGTCGAAGCTCAGGTAGCCAGTGGTCTTTGAAGTAATCGCGACGTCCTCGGCTCCGGTGATGAGCTACGAGGGCGATCAGGTCGTTGTGACAATCGACGACCGTGGCACGTTCGTGCAGGTTCAACGTTAGCCCTTGGTGCCAACGGCGAAGTGGCGCAGTTCGATTCCTGACACAGTGACGACCCGCTCTTCGGCCTCGATCTCACCGTCTTTGATGCGTTCGTATGCCTCGGGTGTCAGCAGGATCTCGCCCAATTCAGCGATGTCTTCACCTAGCTTTGATGCGAGGTTCACCTGCGTGCCGTAGATCGCTTCATTGGCGACGTTGAGGATGCCGCCCCAGCCGATCCCGATCGAGACGTAGAGCTCCTTTTCTCGCGGCAGCACGACGTTTGCTGCGAGCAAGTTGGTCGTCAGCTCTTGGCTCGCGTCGACGGCGGGAGCCACGTCGTCGAACAAGCATGTCAGGTTGTCGGCGAACGTATTCATGAGTATCCCGCCGTGCTTCTCGACAACGGGAAGGCACAGGCGTTGCATCTGATGGATCATCAAGAGGAAAGGGATGATGCCCGCGCGCTGGGTGCTGCGCGTGAAGCCGCTCATGTCGAGGATGAAGATCGCGCGTTCCTGCCTGAAGATCCCCTTTATGCGCTCGGTGATCTCGGCTTCTTGCTCGGGGTGCTCGCCGAGCTCATCCAGCAAGCGCGTGAGATTCGCGCGCGAGTTCAGGTCGGCGACCGAGCCTGTGTTGGAAGTGTCGATCTCCCCCATCGTCGGGGGAGTCTAAGAGGTCTGTATGCAGCTATTTAGCTATGCGCCTTCCGTGACCTCGAAGATCTCGTCGGCGACGAGGCCGTGCGCCTCGCGATGCACCGTGTTCGCGGCTTCAGCGTTAGGTGCTTCTACGAGACAGAAGATCTTCCCCGCCTTCTCGTCGACCCAGTAGCTCTTGTACTCGACGCCGTGCTTCGCCTGCTCCGCGAGATCCTTCATGTGCGCTTCGGCGACGTCGCTCGCGGTGACCCCGCCCTCGATGTTGTGGACGTCCATGAAG
>JALZGD010000039.1:424-13075 GCA_030861205.1 Actinomycetota bacterium | reverse complement strand
CGTCCAAGCGGTGAACAGCTTGCGCGGCGCGCGCGTGGCGGTCTATGAAAAAGCGACCGGCAAGCTATTGGCGGGACCGTTCCTACTGCAGAGCCTGTGGCCTGGATTGGGGCGGTGCGCGAAGCACGGTGAAGGCGATCCGGTCGTGCAGTTCGACCCGCTTGCACAAAGGTGGGTGCTCAGCCAGTTCGCATTCAATTTCGACGACTTTGGAAACCCGGTCGGTCCCTACAGCGAGTGCATTGCAGTCTCGACATCGGCCGATGCGACCGGAACGTATTACCCGTACAGCTATCTGATAGCCAGGCATCAGTTCCCCGACTTCCCGAAGTTCGGGGTGTGGTCGGACGGTTACTACATGTCGATCCACTTGTTCGGCCGCTACGGCTACAAGCAGCAAGGGATCATCGCGTTCGATCGAGAGAGCATGTTGACCGGCTCGCCCGCACGGCAGTTGATCTTCTTCGTCAATTCCGGGTTGTTCGGTCTACTCCCGTCCGACGTCGAAGGAAACGTCGCGCCGCCAGCAGGCGCACCGGATTACCTCGTGGTGCTGCGCGACGACAACGCCGGCGCGAACTCCGACCGGATCCTCGTGTTCGCGTTCGCCGCGGATTGGAACGAACCGAGTCACTCGACCATCAGGGGCGCCGCGAGCCTCCCGACGGCACCGATGAACTCGAATCTCTGTCGCGGCGGCTTCTACTGCATCTCCCAGAAAGGCACGAACATGAAGCTCGATGCGATCGGGGATGCTCCCGGCACCGGCGCGTACCTGATGTATCCGCTCGTCTACCGGAACTTCGGCGACCACGAAGCGCTGGTCTTCCAGCACACCGTCAAAGTCGGCACGACGCGTCAAGCGGGAATCAATTGGTTCGAGATCCGCGATCCGTCGAGCAACCCCGTGCTGTTCCAGCAAGGGACGTATGCCCCGAGCCCCCTGAATCGGTGGGTGGGCAGCATCGCGATGGACGGTTCGGGCGGCATCGCGATGGGGTTCAGCACGAGCAGCAAGGACAGCTACCCATCTGTCGCATACACGGGGCGAATCGCAACCGACACGCCGGGTCAGATGCCTTTCGGCGACCATCCGATCATCGCCGGCGGCGGCTCGCAAACCGCATCGCCTCGGTGGGGGGACTACACGTCGTTGTCGGTCGATCCGGTCGACGATTGCACGTTCTGGTACACGGACGAGTTCTATCCGAACAGCTCCCATTACGGATGGCACACGATCATCGCTTCATTCCGATTGCCGACGTGCAGCGGAGCATCTCCATCGCCCTCCTCTAGTCCCTAGCGAAGCAACAGCAACGTGGCTTCGCCAACCGCGCCGGCTCGGATCGCGGCGGCGCTGGCCGTCGCGGTAGCGGTCGCCGCGCTCACGCCCGCCTTGTCCGGAGTTTCTGCGGCAGGCGGGCGCGCGACGCAGTCACGCGTAGGGGATGCGGTCGTGCAACGTCGAATATTGCGACGAGCTCTGGCTCCGTCGACCTCGCGGCCGGCGCGGACACTGACGGCGCGGTCTGATAGACGCATCGGCTCACACCTGCCGTCGGCAACAAACGTCTTCGCCGGCATGTCGAACGAAACGCGCGTTGCACCACCGGACCCGATCGGTGATGTGTCGGCTTCGCAATACGTCCAGTCGGTGAACGGCATGCGCGGGGCGCGCGTGGCCGTATTCGATAAAGCAACGGGTGCGATCGAAGGAGAACCTTTCGATCTGGAGGATCTGTGGGACCGGGGCCGGTGCAAGAACCACGGCTGGGGGGATCCGGTCGTGCAGTTCGACCAACTAGCGAACCGATGGCTGTTGAGCCAGTTCGCATTCCGTTTCGATCGAAAGGGGAACCCGACCGGTCCCTACTTCGAATGCATCGCGGTCTCCGCGACCGACGACGCGTCAGGGAGCTACTTCACTTATCCGTTCCGGATCACGAGATTCAAGCTGCCCGACTTCCCGAAGTTCGGCGTGTGGCCCGATGCCTATTACATGTCCATCCATCTCCTCGGCCGCAAGGGCGGCACGGCGCAGGGGATCATCGCGTTCGATCGAGAGCGCATGCTCGAAGGCGCTCCGGCGCGCGAGATGGTCTTCTTCGTCAACCGCAGCCTGTTCGGCCTGCTGCCGTCGGATCTGGAAGGTCCCACGCCTCCACCCTCCGGAACGCCGAATTACCTCGTCGTGTTGAGGGACGACGATCTGGGCGCGAGAGAAGACAAAGTCTTCCTCTATGCGTTCTCGGTCGACTGGATCGACCCCGAGCGCTCCGCGATCGAAGGCATCGCTCGGCTCGACACGGACGCCTTCGACTCCAACCTGTGTGCCGGCGACATCCTCTGCGTGCCCCAGAAGGGAACCGGCATGAAGCTCGACGCGAGCGCCGGCGTTCCGGACATCGGGGCTTACCTCGGGTACCCGCTCGTCTACAGGAACTTTGGCGATCACGAATCGTTGCTGTTCCAGCACACCGTCGCGGCCGGGGGCCGGGATCGCGCCGGGATCAACTGGTTCGAACTGCGCAACCCATCCACGTCGCCGGTGCTGTCCCAGCAAGGCACCTATGCCCCCGGGCACCTCGACCGATGGGTGGCAAGCATCGCGATGGACGGAATCGGCGAGATCGCTTTGGGATTCAGCACTTCGAGCGCCCGCACATACCCGTCGATCGCGTACACCGGTCGATCGCCATCCGACCCACTTGGCGCGATGCCGCTCGGCGACAACGACGTGATCACGGGGGCCGGTGCACAGACAGGATCACCGCGGTGGGGGGATTACACATCTCTGTCGGTCGATCCGGCAGACGATTGCACGTTCTGGTACACGAACGAGTACTACGCATCGACGTCTCGATCGCACTGGCGGACGGCGATCGCGTCGTTCCGCCTTCCTGGATGTAGCTAGACCCCCGGTCGCCCCGCCCCGACGTAGTCACTGCTTCGCAACGGGACGACGCGCACGTTCGCCCCGGTGTAGGGAGCCTCGACCATCTGACCGTTACCGATGTACATCGCAACGTGATGGATCGGCGAGCCGAAGAACACGAGATCGCCGGGTTGCAGGTCCGAGCGCGCGACGCGTGCGGTCACCGAGTACTGGGATGCAGAACTGTGCGGGAGCGATACCCCTGCATGCGCCCACGACCACATGGTGAGCCCCGAGCAGTCGTAGGAGTTGGGCCCGGCCGCCCCCCACTGATACGGCTTGCCGACCTGCGATAGCGCTGCTCGCACCGCTATGCCGGCACCGCCGCTCGCGGGGGCCGGGTTGGGCGTGTAGCCAGACGGTGGAGGCACCGCGATGCTGCGCGATGCTGCGCGCGTTTGCTGCGCTTGAACGGCTGCTGCCGCAGCGGCTGCCGCAGCGGCTTTCCGCCGTCTCGCGGCCGCTCGCGCGCGACGCTCCGCACGACGCTCGCGACGTCGTTCCGCAACCGCGATCTCGCGCTGCAGCTTTGCGATCTCGTCGCGCTCGCTCGCGACCTTGTCGTTCAGCTTCGTTCTGATCGCCGCAAGCTTGTCTGCCTGCGCCGCCTCCGCGCGACGCGTCTTGTCGAGTTGCACGAGTTTGTTCTTCAGCGCTTCTTGCCGAACGGCGAGCTGCTCGAAGACACGCGTCTGGGCCGCCTCGGACGACCGTAGGTACTGGATGTTGCGATCGAGATCGTCCAGGCTCTTGGACGACAGGATCACCTCGAGCGCGTCGAATCCACCGCCCTCGTACATCGTGCGAGCGACACTGACGGCGGCAGCGCGTTGGTCGCCCATCCGTTGCCTGATGCGACCGACCTGTACCTGGAGACGCGCCATCTCGGCGCGCGTCTTGTCGAGCTCCTCCTGCGCTTGGTTGAGACGCTCCCCCACGATCTCCTGCTGAGAGATCAGCTGGTCGAGGCGATCCTCAGCCGCGCGCAACATCTTCTTATGCGGCGCAGCAACCGACGGGTGCGACAGGACGAACGGAGGAAGGGTTACTGCAAGCGTGAGAAACAGCGCGCACATACGGCGCGCAAACCGCAGGACGGAGCTCGAGCTCCGTCCAAGAACAACACGTTCGGTGCTTTTACCCCAGATTCTCTTAGCCTCCAGGTCGACAGCTGTCTCCAACTGTAACCAAGAATGGTCGGCAGGTGACGGCATCGAGCAGCACGAAAGATCGTGCGCCTCTTATCCTGAGGTGACTTGCGAAGCGGTTGCGGGATGCGCGCCTCCGCGTGCGCTCGCTGACTACGCCGAGGAGGAATTACGTGCTGAAACGGCTGATCGTTGGGCTCGTGCTGACAATCGTCCTCGTCACCGCGTGTGGCTCAGGGGACAGCAATGATGGAACCCGCGCCGGCGCCGGCTCAACTCCTCGTCCGAGCAGCCCCGCGCGCCTCACGATCGTTACTCCTCAAAACGGCGCGGTCGTCAAAGGGCCCGACGTTCCGATGAAGCTCGAGCTCGACGGCGGCAAGGTCGTGCAGCCGATGGGGAACATGAGCGGAATGGAGATCGACCCAAGAGAAGGGCACATCCACATCACAGTCGATGGACAGCTGATCTCGATGAACTACGGCCTCCATGAGCCATTGAAGAACCTCTCCGCCGGCACTCACACGCTACGCGCGGAATTCGTCGCAACGGATCACATGCCGTTCGATCCCCCGGTGTTCCAGGAGATCGCGTTCACGGTGAAGAGATGAGCCAATCGATCGCGCTGAGGCGCTCTTCGCTCGATGCGGCGCTGCTGGCAGGACTGCTGTTGCTGGTACCGCTGCGGCTGATGCTGCTCGGGTCGACCGTGTCGCGTACGGCGATCCTGTTCGCGTGCTACGTCACGATCCTTGCCCTCTCCATCTCGGCGACAACGAAACGACCCGTCGTCCGGAGGCTCCATCCGGCGCTTGCGATCGCGCTGGGGGCCGCGGCTCTCCTAACCTCTACCGCGCTGTCTGTTCCGATCCCCGCACGCGTGTTGGCCATCACCACGCTGTTATTGGGCACAGCAGCAGCCGTGTCGGAAGAAGCGTTGTTCCGCGGGCTCTTGTACCGGCGGTTCGAACGTTTCGGCGCGACGGTCGCAGTAGTGGTGAGCGCGGTCATCTTCGCTGCGATCCACATCCCTCTGTATGGGACGTCCGCGTGGTGGGTCGACCTCGCGGCAGGGTTGCTGTTCGGCTGGCAGCGATGGGCAACCGGGAGCTGGGGAGCATCCGCCGCCACCCACGCCTTTGCCAACGTACTGGCGGTGGTGCGATGACGACGCGACTCCTAGTGGTCGCTGCCGTTACGAGCCTGCTCGTCGGGGCGTGCAATGGATCGTCAAGCTCGACGATCCATATCGGCACGATGTATCCAATGACGGGGACGCAAGGCCCCGGGGGCATCGAGGAATACCGGGGCGTGCGACTCGCCGCGGACTTCGTGAACAACGACGGCGGGATCGACGGCAAGCGGATCGCGATCACGCCGATGGACGTGCCGGACTCAGACGCCGTTCCGGGCGTCGTCGATCGACTGGCTTCGAACGGGATCGATCTCGTGATGGGGAGCTACGGCTCGACGATCTCGGCCCCGACGGCATCGCTTACGTCCCAGCGCGGGATGTTGTTCTGGGAGACGGGCTCGGTCGGCGAACAAGACATGAGCGAGGACGAAGAAGAGAAAGCCTCAATGGGTGAGGTCAAGGAGGCGTCGTCCGAGACCGGCCGCCTCTCGTTCCGAGTACCGCCCACCGGCGTGGTTCTTGGACGAGGTGCGATCGATTTCATGGCCCACAAGTACGCCGCGTTGATCCATCGCGACCCAAAAAACTTCCGATTCGCGATCGCGAATGTCAACGACGTCTACGGTTCGACGGTCGCTCGAGGGGCTGTAGAAGAGTTGCACGACCTGGGCCTTCACCTGGCGGGCCGCTTTCCTTACAACGCTGCGAGCTTCTCGGCGAGACATCTCGTCCAGCGCATCGCGAAGGTGCATCCGGACGTTCTGTTCGTGTCGGCGTACCTCGATGACGGCGTCGCGATCAGCCGCGAAACGATCGCTCAACACCTCGACCTTGCGGGCAGCATCGGAACGTCGTCCAGCTACTGCATGCCACAGTTCGGCGCGGCGCTAGGTAAGCAGGCCGTTGGTCTGTTCGCATCCGATAAGCCCGATGCGGGGTCGATCAACCGTCGCGGCCTGTCGCCGGAAGCTAGAGAGCTGCTGGATCGCGCAGCCACCGCCTATCGATCGCGCTATGGGCAAGCGATGAGCGCGCCGGCGCTCGCCGGCTTTACGGCCGCCTGGGCCCTGTTCACGGACGTCATGCCGAATGCAGACTCGCTTACGCCGGATGGGATCGCACGAGCGGCGCGGGCGACGAAGTTGCCGATCGGGTCGTTGCCGAACGGCAGCGGCCTGGAGTTCCGGTCCCACACGGATCCCGGGTTCAACGACAACCTTCGAGCCGAGAGCGTCATCTGGGAATGGGTCGGTGTCGAAAAGCGCGCGATTGTGTGGCCGCCTCGGTACGCAACCGAGCCCATCCGGACGTTGGTAGCCAGTAGGTGACAAGCCGCGCCCTCGCGATCGGAAGCGTTGTAGCGGCCCTCTACGTCGCCACGTCGCTGTGGGCAGGGCACCGGGATCCGAACGCGGCCCGGCCATTGCTCGACGGGCTTACTGCGCCTGCTTCGTATCATTGGGTCGATCCGCCACCGGACCTGGTGAGCAGCAACAAGCAGCCGAGCCCATTGACGACGATCATCACGACGAAAAAGGGCCAGATGCCTGCCGGCGCGTTCAGTACCCCCGACGCGCAGTTGAGCATCGTCACGCAACCGAACTCGTTGCAACTGCCCGACGGGACCACATCGGTCCAACTGACGTTGACCCCGCTCGCCCCCGCGGCGGTCCAAGCCGATCCACCGTCCGGACTCGAGGTCACCGGCAACGTGTACAGGATCCAGGCGATCGCGAAGCCTCCCGATGAGCCGCTTGCTGCATTCGATCCGCCGGCGCGCGTGATTCTCGTGTATCCCGCGTCGTCTACGGGAACGCATGTCGAGCACACGTTGTTGCTGTCCCGCACGGGTCAGACGTGGACGAAGATTGCAACCACTGACTCCGCCGCACAGCAACAAGCGTCGGGCTTGCTGTACGGAACGGGATACCTGGTTGCGGCTGCGCCGGCCCACACTGGAGGCTCTCGCACGAGGATCATCACGATCGCGATCGTCGCGGTTGCCGTCGCGATCCTGGCCGCGCTGCTCCTGGCTGACGTCCGCCGGGTGCGCCGGCTGCGCGCCCAGTCCTAGCTGGTCGCATGCCGCTCGCTGACGGCCAGGTGATCGCCGGAACGCCGAACCTGCAGCTCGTCTTATTGGCAGCTCTGTTGATCGTCGTCGCGATCACGCTGTTCTTGCGCAAGAACTCGAACCCCAAGGTCGCTCTTGTGCTGATGCTTGTAGCGCTCGGCATCGGCGTCGGCGCGGTCGCCCTCGCTCCCAAGCCGGTCACGGCGCCCAAAGACGTCGACGTCGTGATCCAATCGCCTGCAGACGGACAAGAGGTTCGAGCGAATAAGCCTGTACAAGTGAAAGTAGATGTGAAGGGCGGATACTTAACGTCGTCGACGACGACAAAGTCGCCGACGGCGGGACACCTTCATTTCTTCCTAGACGGTCGCGTCGTGTCGATGCGCTCGACCCCACAAGCCTCGTTGACACTGAAGCCGGGGCGTCACACGATCGAAGTCGAATTCGTAACGCCCACGCATCAACCGTTCGCTCCGCCAATAGCGGACAAGGTCAGGGTGACGGCGCGTTGACGCCGCCCCCCGACCTTTGCATGGCTAAGCGCGTGCAGCCCTGGATCGCACCAACAGGGCGAGACCGAGCAACACGATCACCGCGACGATGATCCAGATGATCGGAAAGCTCGAACCTGAGTTGCCGTCGCCCGATGCCGCCGCGCCACTGCCTCCTTTGTCCTTGGAGCAGTCCGCCTTGCCCGAGACGGCGAACGAGTAGCTACCGCGCTCGGCGTGAGCGTCGTCGGCCGAGATCGACTTCCACGTGACTTTCCAATCGCCCGGCTGCGCGGACTCAGCCAGCGTGACCGTGATGGTCTTCCCCGAGACGTTCTGGCCCGAATTGACGTCTTTGTGGCATCCGTCGAAGACCTGGATGACCGATGAAGCTGCCGGTTCTTCGGTGAATGAAAGTGTGGTTTGCGATGGCACGGACGCGACCGTCGAGCCTGCACCCGGAGTTGACGTGTCAAGTTCGGCATGCGAGAACGCAGCGGTCGGCACTAGCGCAATGACCGCGGTTAATGCCAGAGCGAGCCAATGCTTGCGGCTCAAGAGCTTCCTCCTTCCGTGAGATCGGATCAGCGTGTCATTGCGACACGCGCGGGAGGAGCTCGGGTTCGCCACGACGATCCGTGATAACCGCCGGAGAAGGACAACGATTCGCGAGGCTGCCACCATCGCGCATGAGGGAGAACTTCGCGCTCCACCAGCAGAGCGCGTAGGACTTGCCCCGCCCTGCGAGCGGCACGGAGAACGACCGCGACCACGGTTGCGAGCAGAAGCTGCGTCAGCACCCCGACCCACAAACCGCGTTGCGTCAACAATCCCGCCGGAGATTCGTGCTCGACCGCGCGCTCGACCATCTCCATCGACGTGAAGAACGCGACCTGCAACGTCGCAAGCCAAGCTGCAAGCGACCTAACTCGAGGCGGTTCGGACAGCGCAGCCACAACGCCCCGTGAGACCTGCAAGGCGACACCTACCACCGCCAGCACGACCGCCGCGCGGATCGCGCCGGGCCAGTAGGAGTGACCCGTATGCGCCAGCGCAGCAGCGCGTTCGTAGGGTTGGGAGTAGATGAGCCGGTAGGCGAGCTCGTGACCAGCGACCGTTGCCGCAGCAGCGGCCGTCGCGATCGCGCCGATCCCACCGGTCCGGGCCCGCGCTTTTCCGACCCCTTCGATCCGCCTATCCATCAAGAGGGAAGCTTCTCAGAATCTCGTACTGAGCACCGCCCGGGGACAACCGGCTCGAATAGAGCTCGACGCTCGTCAGGCGGAAATCGGATCGCGCGAGCGTCAGGTCCGGAAGGGGCTCCACGGCAGGCACCGGCGTGCGGAAGCGCGCGAGCGTCAGGTGGGGCGAGAAACCCCTCTGCTCGACAGGAATTCCCAACGGCTCGAAGGTGTCGTCGAGCGAACGAGCGATCGTTGCGAGGGTGCGCGACGGATCCTCAAGGCCGATCCACAGGACGCGCATGCGCCTTTGTGACGGGAACGCGCCGAGCTCGGAAAGCGAGATATCCGCGAGCGACACACCTCGCACCGCGCGTGCTACGGCACCATCTGCTTCATCGAGTCGCGCGGCCGGGAACCAACCGACGAACTTGAGAGTGACATGTTGGTTCTCGACCGGAACCCAGCGGGCTTGTGGGAAACGGGATCGCAGTGCAGCCGTCGCTTCGTCAAGAGCTTGCAGCAGATCCCGCGGTACCGACGCGGCGACGAACAAGCGGATCTTCTCGTCGCCCAAGGCCTAGCCCTGGATAAGCCGCCGGCCGAGATCGAGCGCGCTGGTTGCGGCTATCGCTCTGATGTGATCCCGGTCTCCGTAGCCCCGGACGTGGCGCGCCTCGGTACGCCCCGCGAAGGTTGCACCGACCCAGATCGTCCCGACGGGTTTCCCTTCTTGCTCGGCAGGTCCTGCAACGCCGGTCGCAGAGACGCCCAGATCTGCATTGAGCACCAGCGCAGCACCCTCGGCGAGCGCTTTCGCCGCTTCCTCGGATACGGCACCCGGCCCGTCGAGGATGCTCTCGGGGACGCGCGCGACGGCGTGTTTCGCTTCTTTCGTGTAACAGACCAACGAGCCTTTGAAGAAGTCGCTTGCGCCTCCTGCCGCAGTCAGCTGAGCCCCGATCAAGCCGCCGGTGAGCGACTCGGCCGCGGCGATCGTGACGCCCTTCTCGCGCAGCAACTCGCCGAGAGCGTCGGCAACGTCGCCTTCTGCCTGCGGGACCGCATCCTCGCCGAGGCGCGTTCTGACCTCTTCTTCCAAGGGACCGATCAGTCCCAGAGCCTCGGATTCCGACGCGGCTTTCGCGGTCAGCCGGACCTTTACGCGGCCGGATCCCGCGAGGTAGGCGATCGTCGGATTCGATTGCGCGTCGACGATGTCTTTGATCTTTTCGTGCGTGGCCGATTCGCCTAGCCCGATCACGAGGACCTCGCGAGACACGATCGCGCCCGAGCCGGAACGCTCTCTCAACATCGGGACGACCGTCTTCTGCAGCATCGCGTTCATCTCCCATGGCACGCCCGGCAGCGCAAAGACGATCGTGCCTTCATGGTCGAGCCAGAAACCAGGCGCGGTCCCCTCCGGCGGGATCGGGGTTGCTCCTTCGGGAAGATCCGCTTGCTGAAGGTTCGACTCCGGCATGGCGCGTCCGATCGAGTCGAAGATCGCCCGGATCTGCTCGGCAAGGGCTTCGTCACGAGCCACCCCCCGAGACGTTGCTCGAGCGACCGCCTCACGGGTCAAGTCATCGGGGGTCGGCCCGAGGCCTCCCGTGATGACGACGGCGTCCGAGCGTTCGATCGCGGCGGCGATGGCACCCGCGGCGCGGTCGAGATTGTCGCCGACGACCACGTGAAGATAGACATCGATCCCGGCTGCCGCGAGCGCAGCCGAGATCTTCTGAGCGTTGGTGTTGGCGATCTGCCCGAGCAACAGCTCGGTCCCCACGCCGATGATCTCCGCGTTCACGTTGCAACCTCCGCGGCCGGCGCTCGCGCGGCGGCGAAGTATGACGCTCCGGTGTACAGCGTCACCGCGAGCGCCAGAAAGAGCCATCCCCAGTGCATGAAGTTGCGCGAGTCCGACGGCAGGACCCACCACGACACCATGCACAGCTGGACAACTGTCTTCGCCTTGGCACCACGAGACGCGGGGAGCCGGCCCCCCGTCGAGACCACACGTGTCCGCAACAGTTGAACCGCGACCTCACGGACGCCGATGACGATCGCCGCCCACAACGGGAAGTCCCGCGTCGCCACCAGCACGATCAGCGCAGAGCCGATCAGCAACTTGTCGGCCAAAGGGTCGAGGAACTCTCCGGTCTTGGAGATCGAGCCGTTCTTGCGGGCTAGGTACCCGTCGACGAGGTCGGAGACGGACGCGACGAAAAACACCAAGAAAGCTGCGTACGCCAGCGCGTCGGAGTCCCCATACCCAAGGACGATGAAGGCGGGAACCATCAGGATGCGGGCCAGCGTGATCGCGTTCGGGAGATTCATCGGGACCGGAGCGTATCCAAGGAACCGAGGGCCGCGAACCTTGCACGTAGGCTCGGCGGATGGCCGTGCCACAAGAGCGGAACCCCGTTGAGATCGGCCTCTTCCCTCTGGGCCTCGTGTTGGTTCCGGGTGAGAGCATCCCGCTCCATATCTTCGAAGATCGATACAAGGAGCTCATCGACCTCTGCATAGACAGAAGCGACGTCTTCGGAATAGTCCTCACGGATGACGAGGAACTGCGCTCCGTGGGCACGACGGCGCGCATCGCCGAGGTTGCAACGCGCTATCCGGATGGCCGACTCGACATCGTCGTTACGGGGGTTGACCGCTTCAGGGTCATCGAGGTTTCGCCGTCGAAGGAATCGTTCCTCAAGGCCCGCGTGCAGATCCTGAACGATGACGCCGACGAAGTCCCGCTCGAAGGGAACGTCGAAGGATGTGTCGCCGCATATCGAGAGCTGGCCGATGAGGTTGGCGTCGATACCGTGTCACTGGACATGTCGGGCGACGTCTCGTTCCAGATCATCGCGACGGTCGACCTCGGCCCCGAGATCAAGCAAGAGTTCCTCGAGCTCACGTCCGAACAGGAACGCGTCCAGCGACTCGCGATCGCCTTGCACGCGGCGCGCGATGCTGTGGCGCGCCGCAACGCCATAGCCGAGAGAGCCGCCGGAAACGGGCACATCCGCTTCGGATGACCGTCGGCGGCGATGCAGGACACGGCGTCGAGGGTGCGACACTCGTTCTGCGTCGCATGCGCCGCGACGATCTTCCGTTCTTCACCGATGAAGAGACGAAGAGCGCTTTCGATGACTTTGGTTTCTCGTGGTTCCATCGGCTCGCAGAGCAGTTCGATCGTCCGCAACCCGCGACGGATCCAACCCGTTTCGTGGTCGAGACAAAAGCTGGGGAAGTCGTCGGCATGGTGAGCTGGCACTGGGTCTCTTACGGGCCGAACGACGAGTCACGCGGGGTCAACATAGGGATCACACTTCGCGTCGCCGCACGCGGCAAGGGCTACGGAACCGAAGCCCAACGACTGCTTGCGGATCATCTCTTCGCTACGACGAATACTTTCCGCGTCGAGGCAAGCACGGACGTAGAGAACATCGCCGAACAACGAGCGCTCGAGAAAGCCGGGTTCACGCGAGAGGGTGTCCTGAGGGCCGCGCAGATGCGCTCCGGCGTTCGTCATGACATCGTGGTCTACAGCCGCCTGCGAACCGACTGACTGCCGCCAGCTCACATCCGCGAATACCTCGCGATAGTTATCGAGCGAGAGCTCGTCCGATCAAGTCGGCTCCTTCGGCGTCGGTGATCTCCACGTCCACGTACTCGCCGACTCGG